>NZ_JBICKW010000015.1:0-235129 GCF_043104645.1 Delftia sp. WSY_12 | reverse complement strand
CCGCGTTGGCTCTGCGCGCTGGTGATCGCAAGGCGGCGCAGTGCGCCGCCAAGGCTGAAGCCTTGGCAAGCGCTGCAACGCCGCGAGCGCCTGCGCGCAGAGCCAACCCGAAGGGAAAGCCGGGAAAGGGGCCCGGCCCTTCGTTGCAGCCCGCTTGCGGTGTGGCAACCGCGGCGCGTGCTACGCCTCGTTCCGGACCCCTTTCCCGGCTTTCGCGGGCACGTAAAAGTGCACAACACGCTCTAGTGTTGGCAGCCCGCAAGTCATGCCCGTGACGGCGGGCCCTTCAGGGCGCGGCGGCCTCGCGGTGCCGGGGCTGCTGGAACAGCTCGCAGACCAGTTCGCGCAGCCAGCGCTTGGCCGGTTCCTGTTCGAAGCGCCAGCTCCAGTGCAGCGACACGTCGAAGCGGTGATCGGGCAGGTCGGCATCGCGCACCGCATAGCCGCCGCGCTCGACAAAGCCGGCCGCGATCTCGGCCGGCATGATCACCGCCAGGTCGGTCTTGCCCACGATGGAGGGCACGGCCATGAAATGCGCGGCCGACAGGCGGATGCGCTCATCGAGCCGCAGCGCCTGCAGGATGCGCAGCGTCTCCGAATGCGAGCGCACGGCCGCGAAATCCAGCTGGCGCAGCGTGGCCAGCGCCAGTGGCGCGTCTTCGGGCAGGTGCGCCAGCGCGGGGTGGCCGCTGCGCAGCAGCACGCCGTAGTGGTCGGACAGCAGCACGGTCTGCCGGGTCCGCGTGCCACCCGGCAGAAAGCCGATGGCGATGTCCAGCGTGCCCCGGTCCAGCGCATCGGCAATGCCGTCCAACGGCATGGGCAGGGTCTCCAGCTGCACATGCGGGGCGCGCTGGTGCAGCGCCTGCATCAGCGGCGGCAGAAAGCGCGCCTCGCCGATGTCGCTCAGGTGGATGCGAAAGCGCTGGCGCGCCTGCAGCGGCTCGAAGCTCTGGGCCTCGGACATGGCGACTTCCAGCACCTCCAGCGCCTGGCGCACGGCCAGCGCCAGGCGCTCGGCACGCGGCGTGGGGCGCACGCCTGCGTGCGCGCGCTCGAACAGCGGATTGCCCAGCAGCAGGCGCAGCCGCGTCACGGCCTGGCTGGCGGCGGGCTGGGACATGCCCAGCTCCTCGGCCGCGCGGCTGACGCTGCAGTGGCGGTACACGGCGTCAAAGACGCGCAGCAGGTTGAGGTCCAGGTTCTTGATATCCATTTGGTGAATATTTCTTAGATAGTTTATTCAATTGCTGGAAATCATAAGCGCCTGCACCATGGGCACCGACTTCCATGGCCACCGCGCGGCACGCACCGGGCGGCCGGCCCATTCCCCAGGAGACCCCATCTTGCAAGCACCCACCACCCCCCGCAGCCAGCCCGCCCAGACTTCCCCCTCCACCGCGACCTACACCGTGCGCCATGCCGTGATCGCCATGCTGCGCGAGCTGGGCATGACGCGCATCTTCGGCAACCCGGGCTCGACCGAGCTGCCGCTGTTCCGCGACTATCCCGAAGACTTCTCCTATGTGCTGGGCCTGCAGGAAACCGTGGTCGTGGGCATGGCCGACGGCCATGCCCAGGCCACGCGCAATGCCAGCTTCGTGAACCTGCACTCGGCCGCGGGCGTGGGCCACGCCATGGCCAACATCTTCACGGCCTTCAAGAACCGCACGCCCCTGGTGATCACGGCGGGCCAGCAGGCGCGCTCGCTACTGCAGTTCGACCCCTTCCTGCACTCCAACCAGGCCGCCGAGCTGCCCAAGCCCTATGTGAAGTGGAGCTGCGAGCCCGCGCGCGCCGAAGACGTGCCCCAGGCGCTGGCGCGCGCCTACTACATCGCCATGCAGGAGCCGCGCGGCCCCGTGCTGGTCTCCATTCCCGCCGATGACTGGGACAAGCCGGCCGAGCCCGTCACGCTGCGCCATGTGGGCTTCGAGACGCGGCCCGATCCGCGCACGCTGGACCTTATCGGCGATGCGCTGGATGCGGCGCGTGCCCCGGCCCTGGTCGTGGGCGCGGCCGTGGACCGGGCCCAGGGCTGGGATGCCGTGGTCGCGCTGGCCGAGCGCCACCAGGCCCGCGTCTTCGTGGCCCCCATGAGCGGGCGCTGCAGCTTCCCCGAGGACCATCCCCTGTTCGCCGGCTTCCTGCCGGCCATGCGCGAGCGCATCGTGCAGCTGCTGTCCGGCCATGACGTGGTCTTCGCCGTGGGCGCGGCCGCCTTCACCTACCACGTGGAAGGCGAGGGCCCGCACATCCCCGAAGGCACGGCGCTCTACCAGTTGATCGAGGACCCGGCCATTGCCGCCTGGGCCCCCGTGGGCACGGCTGCCGTGGGCAATGTGCGCATGGGCGTGGAGGAGCTGCTGCAGCGCCCCGCACCCGCACCGCGCCAGGCGCCCGCACCCCGGCCCGCAGCGCCCGTGCCGGCCGCGCCCGCCGCAGGCGAGCGCATGTCGGTGGCCTTTGCCATGCACACGCTGGCCCAGGTGCGAGACCGCCACAGCATCGTGGTGGAAGAGGCGCCCAGCTCGCGCTCCACCATCCAGACCTACCTGCCCATCTTCCATTCGGGCACCTTCTACACCATGTGCAGCGGCGGCCTGGGCCACAGCATGCCGGCCGCCGTGGGCGTGGCGCTGGCAAAGCCCGAGGCCAAGGTGGTCGCCGTCATCGGCGACGGCTCGGCCATGTATGCCATCCAGGCCCTCTGGAGTGCAGCCCAGCTGCGCCTGCCCATCAGCTTCGTGATCCTCAAGAACCGCCGCTATGCGGCGCTGCAGGACTTCGCCCATGTCTTCGGCTACCGCGAGGGCGAGAAGGTCGAGGGCACGGAACTGCCCGACATCGACTTCGTGGCGCTGGCGCGGGGCCAGGGCTGCGACGGCGTGCATGTGGAGAACGCTGCCGAGCTGGCCGATGTGCTGGCCCGCGCGCTGGCCCATCCCAAGCCCATCGTGGTCGAGGTCGAAGTCGCCTGAGGCGAAGCCCCCTGCAGGAGACACGGCAATGGAAAACACAAGAAGCATAGGCATCCTCGGCGCAGGCGCCATGGGCACCTTGTTCGCCGCACGATTGGCCAACGTCGGCCTGGACGTGACCCTGGTCGATGTGAACGACGAACTGCTGCAGGCCCTGAACCGCGATGGTGCGCGCTGCCACACCGATGAGGGGCTGCAGCAGGCCCGCGTGCATGCGGCGCGGGCCGAGCAGCTCACGGCGGGGCCCGCGCTGTGGCTGGTCTTCACCAAGTCGGCCCATACGCGCGCTGCACTGCAGGGCATTGCCCATCTCATCGGGCCGGACACGCATTTCCTGAGCCTGCAAAACGGCATAGGCCACGCCGATGTGCTGCGCGAGCGGGTGCCGGCCGAGCGCATCGCCGTGGGCGTGACCACCTGGCCTGCGCGCGTGATGTCGCCGGGCGAGGTCAGCTCCATGGGGCAGGGCGGTATCCGCTTCATGCCTTGCGACGGCCAGCGCAGCGCGGTCTTCGACCTGCTGGCGGAAGACCTCAACCGCGCAGGCATGCATTGCAGCATCGACCCGCAGGTGCAGGAGGCCATCTGGGAGAAGCTGGCCTTCAATGCCGCCTTCAACGGCGTGTGCGCCGTGACGCGCCAGACCGTGGACGGACTGGCCAATCCGCAGGGCGAGGCCCTGCTGCAGCGCGTGCTGGACGAGGTGCTGTCCGTCGCCCATGCCCATGGCGTCGCCGCCAGCGCCGAGCGCGTGGGCGCGGCCGTGCGCGATGCGCTGGACCATCACCGGGGCCACCAGCCCTCGATGCTGCAGGACCTGCTGGCCGGCCGTGCCACCGAGACGGGCGCCATCCACGGTGCCGTGCTTAAGGTGGCCGACCGCCTGGGCATTGCCGTGCCCGTGACGCGCACGCTGCATGCACTGGTCAGCCTGTCCGAGAACGCGGGCTCCGTCGCACCGCGCTGAACGCGCTCAAGGCAAAACGAGCCACTACAAGAAGGAGACAAGATGCTGCGCAGACAAGCACTCAAGGCCGCACTGGCCATAGGCGCCTCGCCCCTGCTGGGCATGGGCACGGCACACGCCCAGACCGGCAAGCCCATCGAATGGGTGGTGGGCTTTGCCGCAGGCGGCGGCTCGGACGCCGTGGCGCGCGGCGTGGCCGAAGTCTGGGGCAAAGCCCTGGGCCGCACCGTGGTCGTCATGAACAAGCCCGGTGCAGGCACCAACATCGCCGCCGAATACGCGGCGCGCACGCGCGAACTGGGCAGCCTGGTCTTCACGGCCGACTTCGCCACGCTGGCGGCCAACCCCCACCTGTTTCGCAAGCTGGCCTACAACGCCGAGAAGGACTTCGTGCCCATCGGCCTGCTGGCGCGCTTTCCGCTGTTCCTTGTGGTCGGCAACCAGCTGCCGGTGCACAACCTGCAGGAGTTCACGCAGTGGGTGAAGGCCCAGCCAGGCCCCGTCAGCTACGGCAGCCCGGGGTTGGGCACGCCCCACCACCTGGCCACCGAACTGCTGTCGCAGCGCCTGGGCCTGAAGATGTCCCATGTGCCCTATCGCGGCGCGGGGCCGGCCCTGATCGATGTGATCGGCGGCCAGATCCCCTTCATGCTGGCCGACAGCGCGGCGGCGGCCCAGCACATTGCGGCCGGCAAGCTGCGTGTCATCGGCGTGGCCAGCGCCGAGCGGCTCAAGAGCCATCCGTCCGTGCCCACGCTGGCCGAGCAGGGCGTCAAGGATTTCGAGGCCCATGCATGGCAGGGCCTGGTGGCGCCGGCCGGCACGGACGACGCCACCGTGCAGGCCTGGTCCGTGGCGCTGCAGCAGGCGCTGCGCTCGCCTGCGGTGCTGGCGCGCTTCGAGGCGCTGTCGCTGGAGCCGCTGCCCGGCACGCCTGCGCAGATGCGCGACTACTGGCGCAGCGAAAGCCGGCGCTGGGGCCAGGTCATCGAGTCGGCGGGCATTCGGCTGGACTGATTGCAGCCCCGCCGCCGCCGGGCTCCCATCACGCTTTCAAGAATTCACAACCCAAGGAGACACAGTTCATGCACAAGACAACCCCCTTCAGCCGCTGGCGCCGCCTGGGCCTGCTGGCCCTGCTGGGCGCGACGGCCTCGGTCCCTGCGCTGGCGCAGAAGGCCGGCGACAAATGGCCCGAGCGCCCGGTGCGCCTGGTGGTGAACTTCGCGCCCGGCGGCGCGGCCGATGTGCTGGCGCGCGCCATCACGCCCACCATGTCCCAGGTGCTGGGCCAGTCGGTGGTGGTGGACAACAAGCCCGGCGCGGGCGGCAACATCGGCATCAGCGAAACCGTGCGCGCGCCCAAGGATGGCTACACGCTGCTGCTCAGCTCGGGCGGGGCCATCACCATCAACCCGATGATCTACAGCAAGCTGGCCTTCAATCCCGAAAAGGATTTGACGCCCGTGGCTGCCGTGGCGCGCGTGCATGTGTTCCTGGAGACCAATCCCGCCGTGCCCGCCACCAACGTGGCCGAGTTCATCAAGCACCTGAAGGCCAACCCCGGCAAGCTGTCCTACGGCTCGCCGGGCCAGGGCAGCTCGCCGCACCTGGCCGGCGAGATGTTCAAGCGCATGGCCGGCGTCGATGCCGTGCACGCCCCCTACAAGGGCGCGGGCCCGGCGCTCAGCGACGTGCTCAGCGGGCAGCTGCAGTTCTGGTTCGACCCGGGTCCGGGCCTCAAGCAGGTCGAGGCGGGCAAGCTGCGCCTGCTGGCCATCGGCAGCCCGCACCGCTCGCCGCAGTACCCCAACGTGCCCACGCTGGCCGAAAGCGGCCTGCCGGGCTTTGATGCGGACACGCTGTTCGGCATCTACGCGCCCACGGGCACGCCCGAATCGGTGATCGAGGCCGTTCGCACTGCCGTGGCCAAGGCGCTGGAGCAAAAGAACGTCAACGACGTCATCCTCACCCTGGGAGCCACGCCCGCGCCGCTGAGCCGCAAGGCCTTCATCGACCACCACGCCACCGAGCGCGAGCGCTTCGGCGAACTGGTGAAAGCCATCGGCCTGAAGGTGGACTGATCTTTCCCGCAGGCCATCGCCCGCAAGCCGCCCGCTCCGCGCTGGCGGCTTTTTGCTTTCCGGGCCGGGCTGGGCCGGGCCAGGCCAGGCCGAGGGGCCCTTGTGCCGGCCATCTTCTATACGAAGGTATATCCCGCATCCACCAATGAACAGGCCAGCCTTCCCAACAAAGGCTGGCCGCAGGCACTTTCGCCTTTGATAATTCCGGGCACATATTGCACTGCAGCAAACAGGGCTCCCGGCCTGCACGGGGACTGCGCCACCCACACGCAAAGGAGTACCCCATGGACCCCGATCCTGATTCCGATCCCGATCCTGCCAGGCGCTGCCGCGCCGCCTCTTTCCGCCTTTCCCTTCTTCCATTTCTTGATCTGCCCGGACCCGGGCGGAGGCCTGTGATCGCCTGAAGGGGCGAGAGGTCTGCGCGGGTCCGTGGCGCCCGGAGACCTCAGGATGACCCGCTTTCTCGCTTCTGAACGACCAGGCCGACCCCATGGCCGACCCCATGGCCTGCACCAGCGCCATCCCTTGCTGGCGGCCGCCTGGCCTGTGGGCGGGCTGCTGATCAGCGTGGCCATGGCCGCCTGCAACGGCCCGGCCGAAACCCCGGCTGCAGCAGCAACCCCCGCCACCGCCGCCCCGCAACCGGCTCCCGTGCGCCGCGAAGGCAACCTCATCGTGGTGCCCGAAGGCTCGCCGCTGCGCGAGCGCCTGCAGGTGGCCGAGATCGCCCTGCAGCCGCTGCAGACCCGCCTGTCGGCCCCCGCCACCATCGAGGCCGAGCCTGAAAAGCTGGTCCGCATCACGCCGCCCGTGGCGGGCCGCCTGGTGCGCCTGCACCACCAGCTGGGCGATGCGGTGAAGGCCGGCGATGCGCTGATCACCATGGACTCCTCCGAGATCTCCAGCGTGCGTGCCGAGCACGCCAAGGCCCAGGCCGCGCTGCTGCACGCGCGCCAGGAGTTCGACCGCCAGAAGCTGCTGTTCGATGCCGAGATCGCCGCGCGCAAGGACTACGAGGCCGCGCAGCAGGCGCTGGCCGCAGCAGGTGCCGATGCGCGCGCCGCCTCCGACCACCTGTCCCAGCTGGGTGCGGCCGTGCAGGAAGGCTCGCGCGGCAGCTACGTGGTCAAGTCGCCCATCAGCGGCCGCGTGGTCGAGATGGCGGGCTCGCAGGGCGGCTACTGGAACGATGTGAATGCCTCCGTCATGACCGTGGCCGACCTGCGCAAGGTCTGGCTCAGCGCCAGCGTCAGCGAGCGCGACCTGGCCCATGTGGACGTGGGCCAGCAGGCCCACATCGCGCTGGCCGCCTATCCCGACCTGCAGCTGCAGGGCCGCGTGCAGTACGTGGGCGAGCTGGTGGACACCGCCACGCGCAGCGTCAAGGTGCGCGTGGCCGTGGACAACCCCGAAGGGCGGCTGCGCCCCGGCATGTTTGCGCGCGTGGGCTTCGACGCCCCGGCGCGCCAGGCCGTGATGGTGCCGGCCGCGGCCCTGCTGCAGGGCCAGGTCAGCACGCGCGTCTTCGTGGACAAGGGCGGCTGGCGCTTCGAGCCGCGCGACGTGCAGGTCGGCGCGCAGCAGGACGGCCAGGCCGAGATCCTCTCGGGCCTGGCGGCCGGCGAGCGCGTGGTGGTCAACGGGGGAGTGCTGCTGCAATGATCGAGCGCATCGTCAACATCGGCTTTTCGCGCCGCGGCGTGGTCTGGCTGGTCTTTTGCTTCGCGGCCCTGTATGGCGTGTTCAGCTGGAAGCAGCTGCCGCTGGAGGCCTATCCCGACATTGCCGACGTGACCTCGCAGATCGTCACCCAGGTGCCAGGCCTGGCGGCCGAGGAGATCGAGCAGCAGATCACCATCCCGCTGGAGCGCGCCCTGCTGGCCACGCCCGGCATGCACGTGCTGCGCTCGCGCAGCCTGTTCGCGCTGTCGCTGATCACCGTGGTCTTCGAGGACGGCGTGGACGGCTACTGGGCGCGCCAGCGCCTGAAGGAGCGCATCGACGAGGTCACGCTGCCCTATGGTGCCCGCGCCGGGCTGGACCCCTACAGCTCGCCCACGGGCGAGGTCTACCGCTACACGCTGGAAAGCCCGGTGCGCAGCCTGCGCGAGCTGTCCGAGCTGCAGCAGTGGGTGGTGATCCCGCACCTGAAGAAGGCCCAGTCCGTGGTGGACGTGACCAACTTCGGCGGCCTGACCACGCAGTTCATGCTGGAGCTGGACCCGGCGCGGCTGCTGCAGTACGGGCTGGCGCTGTCCCAGGTGGTCGAGGCCATCAATGCCAACAACGCCAGCGGCGGCGGCAGCGTCATCGACCGGGGCGATGTCTCCTATGTGGTGCGCGGCGTGGGCCTGCTGGGCTCGCTGGACGACATGGGCAACGTGGTCGTCAAGACCACGGACAGCGGCACGCCCGTGCTGGTCAAGGACCTGGGGCGGCTGACCTACGGCAACGTGGAGCGGCGCGGCATCCTGGGCAAGGACGGCAACTCCGACACCCTGCAGGGCATCGTGCTGCTGCTCAAGGGCTCCAACCCCTCGCAGGCGCTGGAGGGCATCCATGCCGCCGTGGAGGAGCTCAACGGCAAGCTGCTGCCGCCCGACGTGAACGTCGTGCCCTACCTGGACCGCACCACGCTGATCGAGCGCACCACCCACACCGTGGGCAAGACCCTGGCCGAAGGCCTGATCGTCGTCACCCTGGTGCTGCTGGTCTTCCTGGGCAGCCCGCGCGCGGCGCTGATCGTGGCGCTGACCATTCCCATGGCGCTGCTGCTGGCCTTCATCTTCATGCACCACGCGAAGATTCCGGCCAACCTGCTGTCGCTGGGCGCCATCGACTTCGGCATCCTGGTGGACGGCGCCGTGGTCGTGGTCGAGAACATCCTGCGGCGCCGCGAGGCCGACCAGAACCGGCCGCTCACGCCCAGGGACGCCATCACGGCCACGCTGCAGGTGGCGCGGCCCATCTTCTTCGGCATGTGCGTGATCGCGGCCGCCTACCTGCCGCTGTTCGCCTTCGAGCGCATCGAGTACAAGCTGTTCTCGCCCATGGCCAGCGCCGTGGGCGCGGCCCTGGTGGGGGCGCTGGCCGTGGCCCTGCTGCTCACGCCGGCCCTGGCCTGGCTGGCCTTCCGCAGGCCGCGCAGGATCTTCCACAACCCCGTGCTGCACCGGCTGGGCGTGGGCTATGACCGCTTCCTGGGCGCGGCCGTGGGCCGCGTGCGCTGGCTGGCGGGGGCCGTGGCGGCCTCGCTGCTGGCGCTGGGCGTGCTGGCCGGCACCATGGGCCGCGACTTCCTGCCGTACCTGGACGAAGGCTCCATCTGGCTGCAGGTGCAGATGCCGCCCGGCATCACGCTGGACAAGGCGCGCGACATGGCCGACGCGCTGCGCAGCGCCGCGCTGGAGTTCCCCGAGGTCTCCTACATCGTCACCCAGACCGGGCGCAACGATGACGGCACCGACTACTGGACGCCCTCGCACATCGAGGCCAGCGTGGGCCTGCATCCCTATGGCGAATGGAAGTCGGGCCTGACCAAGCAGCAGCTGATCGCGAAGATGGCCGCGCGCTTCGACCAGTTGCCCGGCTACTCCGTGGGCTTCATGCAGCCCATGATCGACGGCGTGCAGGACAAGCTGTCGGGCGCGCACAGCGACCTCACGGTAAAGGTCTTCGGCCAGGACCTGGCTGAGGACCGGCGCGTCGCCGATGCCCTGGTGGCCGTGCTGGAGAAAGTGCCCGGCGCGGCCGATGTGGCCGTGGACGTGGAGCCGCCGCTGCCCAACCTGCGCATTGCGCTGGACCGCGCCGCTGCCGCGCGCTACGGCATCAATGCCTCCGACGTGGCGCAGCTCATCTCCACCGGCGTGGGCGGGGCCTCCATCGGCCAGCTGTACGTGGGCGAGCGCAGCTACGACATGGCCGTGCGCTTCACACCCGACACGCGCAGCAGCCCCGAGGCCATCGGCGCGCTGCGCCTGTCGGCCGCCAATGGCGCCCAGGTGCCGCTGGCCGACGTGGCGCGCATCACCACCACCGTGGGCCAGAGCGTCATCGTGCGCGAGGGCGGCGAGCGCCACATCCTCGTCAAGCTCAATGTGCGCGGCCGCGACCTGGCGGGCTTCCTCAAGGATGCGCACACCGCCATCGACCAGCACCTGGACTACGACCGCCAGAAGCTGCACATCGAGTGGGGCGGCCAGTTCGAGAACCTGCAGCGTGCCGAGGCGCGGCTGCTCATGATCCTGCCGCTGACGCTGGGCATCATGCTGGTGCTGCTGTTCGGCGAGTTCGGCAACCTGCGCCAGCCGCTGCTGGTGCTGGGCGTGGTGCCGCTGGCCATGATCGGCGGCTTTGCGGGCCTGCACCTGCGCGGCATGACGCTCAACGTCTCCAGCGCCGTGGGCTTCATCGCGCTGTTCGGCGTGGCCGTGCTCTCGGGCGTGCTCATGGTCTCGCAGATCAACCGCCTGCGCCGCGAGGACGGCCTGGGCCTGCGCGAAGCCGTGCTCGAAGGCGCCTCCAGCCGCATGCGCCCCGTGCTGATGACGGCCACCGTCGCCGCCTTCGGCCTCACGCCGGCCATGCTGGCCACGGGCCTGGGCAGCGACGTGCAGCGGCCCCTGGCCACGGTCGTGGTCTGCGGCCTGTTCAGCGCCACCTTGCTGACCCTGCTGCTGCTGCCCAACCTCTACTACGTGATCGAGGCCCGTGCCGCCCGCGCGGCCGAGCGCCGCCAGCGCCGCGCCGCTGAACGCGGTGAGAGCGGTGATCCGGATGCCGCCGAGGACGAGGGCGGGCATCGCACCGCAACGAGCCAACCCCATTGATGCGAGTCGCCATGCAAACGACCCCTTTCTTCCCCAGGCAGGCCCTGGCCCTGCTGCTGTGCCTTGGCGCCGCAGCCCAGGCGCAGACGGCGCCGTCCGCCGTTGGAGCCACAGCAACTGCAACAGCAACTGCAACGGCGGCACCTGCCGGCCTGCGCTTTTCCGACTACCTCAACGCCGTGGAGCAGCACAGCCCGCTGCTGCGCTCGGAGGAGCAGGGCGTGGAATCCGCGCGTGCCGGCATCGGCATCGCCGGCATACGCCCCGACCCCAGCCTCACGCTGGGCGCCTCGCGCGAGCAGGTGCGCACCGGCCAGCCCCGGCCCACCACGCGCAACTACGAGATCAGCATGGAGCTGGAGACGGGCGGCAAGCGCGCCGCGCGCATCCAGTCCGCACGCAGCCAGGTGCGCCTGTCCGAGGCCGGCCTTGAAGGCGTGCGCAGCCAGCTGTTCTCCGATGCCGCCCAGGACTACACCCAGGCCTGCCGCGACTCGCTGGCGCTGGAGCGCAAGCAGCAGACGCTGAAGGCGCTGGGCGACGTGGTGCAGGCCAACGAGCTGCGGCGCAAGGCCGGCGACATCGGCGGCGTGGAATGGCTGCAGTCGCGCGTGGAGCGCGACCGCTTCCAGGCCGAGGTGGTGCAGGCGCGCGCCGAGGCGCAGACCGCGCGGCTGGCGCTGTCCGTCCCGCTGGGGCGCCGCCTGTCCGAAGTCTTTGCCAGCGACACGCTGCAATGCGGCTTCATGGAATTGGCCGAAGACTCGGGGCTGGAGGATGCCGACGCCCTGGTCGCCCAGGCGCTGCAGTCGCGCGCCGAGGTGCGCATCGCCCAGGCGGCGCTGGAGCATGCGCGCGACAACGCGGGCCTGGCCCAGGCCAGCCGCTGGGTCAATCCCACGCTGGCCGTGGGCATGGCCGCCGTGCCCGCCACGGCCGGTGGCACGGACGCCCAGGGCAATCCCTTCGATGGCGGCGGGCGCTCGCGCACGCTGTCGGTCTCGGTCAGCGTGCCGCTGCCGCTGTCGCGCCTGGACCGGGGCGACCTGGTGCAGGCCGAGGCGGCCGTCACCCAGGCCATGCTGGCCCTGCAGCAGGCCCAGAACCGGGCCGAGGCCGATGTGCGCGCCGCCCGCTTTCGCCTGAGCGCCGCGCGCGAGAACGTGCAGCGCTACCGCGACGGTGTGCTGCGCGATGCGCAGCGCGTGCTCGAAGGCATACGCCTGTCCTACCGGCATGGCGAGGCTTCGCTGCTGGAGCTGCTGTCCGCCCAGCGCTCGGCCGACGAGGCCTACCTGGGATCGCTGGAGGCAGAGACCGAGCTGGCCAAGGCCACGGTGGAGCTGCAACTGAGCGTGGGCCGGCGGCCAGTGTTGTGAACCCCCTGAGCCGCTGCGCGGCTTCCCCCTCTCTCGCTGCGCGGGAGGGGGACGACACCTTCGGTGCGGGGCGTCCCTTCCTCGGTGTCCCTTGTTTTGGGTCGCGCCAGTATCGTACGGTTCGGGTATAGCTTGCATTCAGGTGCAGCGGCTTCTTGAATGAGAATTGGCAGCTGACAGTCCATTCCTTTTCCCTGCACGCCATGACCACCGCTCTGCGCCGCTTTCCCCATTGGCCCCGGGCCCTGATCCTGGTGGCCATGGGCGTCGCCATGGCCGCGATCTTCGCGCTGGACACGCTGACCGACTACGCCGTGGCGGCCGCCGTGTTCCATACCGCCATCATCCTGGTGGCGGTGCGCTGGTTCAGCCCGCGCGTGGTCATCGGCCTCACGGCGCTGTGCATCGTGCTGACCCTGGCCAGCTTTGCGCTCACGCCTGCCGGTGCCTATCGCACCGGACTGATCAACATGGTGATCAGCATCCTGGCCATTGCCATCACGGCCTATCTGGGCCTGAAGATGGTGGCGGCCCAGAACGCGGCCCATGCGGCGCGCACCCAGCTGCTGCGCATCACCCAGACCACCAGCCTGGGGCAGTTGACGGCCTCCATCGCCCATGAGGTCAACCAGCCGCTGGCGGCCATCGTCACCAGCGGCAACGCCTGCCAGCGCTGGCTGGCCCAGGAGCCGCCCAACCTCGCCAAGGCCGGCCAGGCGCTGGAGCGCATCCTGGGCGATGCGCAGCGCGCCAGCGATGTCATCGCCCGCATCCGCAGCATGGCACGCGGAGACGCACCCAGCCGGCAGTCCTTCGACCTCAACGAGGCCGTGCGCGAAATGGCCCGCCTGTCCGTCGCAGAGCTGGACCGGCGCGGCGTGGCCCTGGACCTGCAGCTGGCGACCGCGCTGCAGCCGGCCTGGGCCGACCGCGTGCAGATCCAGCAGGTGCTGGCCAACCTGCTGCTCAATGCCATGGACGCCATGCAGGGCACGCCCGCCGCGCAGCGGCGCATCACCGTCACCACCCAGGCCCTGGGCCAGCAACTGGTGCTGACCGTGGCCGATGCGGGCGAAGGCCTGTCGCCGCTGGCCCGCACCCACCTGTTCGATGCCTTCTGGACCACCAAGCCCGACGGCATGGGCCTGGGCCTGAACATCTGCCGCCACATGGCCGAGGCCAACGGCGGCCGCATCTGGGCCACGGACCGCGAGGACGGGCGCGGGGGCACGGCTTTTCACGTCACCATCGCCTGCGCCCCGGCCACGGGCGACAGGCCTTCCACGGGATTGCGCCATGGCTGAACCCTCCACCGCCGAAGCCGAGGCACTGGTCTACATCGTCGATGACGACCCCTCGGTGCGCGCAGCCATCGAGGACCTGCTGGCCTCGGTGGGCCTGTGCGTGCGCGCCTTCGGCGCCACGCGCGAGTTTCTGGACCACTGGCAGCGGCAGCCGCCGCAGGGACCGGCCTGCCTGGTGCTGGACATCCGCATGCCCGGCCAGAGCGGCATGGACTTCCGGCGCCAGATGCTGGAGCTGGGCCTGAAGCTGCCCACCATCTTCATCACCGGCCATGGCGACATTCCCATGAGCGTGGAGGCCATGAAGACCGGCGCCATCGAGTTCCTGACCAAGCCCTTCCGCGACCAGGACCTGCTCGACGCCATCCAGCAGGGCATTGCCCTGGACCGCCAGCGCCGCGCGCTGGACGCCAGCGAACAGGCGCTGCGCGCCTGCTGGCAGTCGCTGTCGCCCGGCGAGCAGGAAGTGGTCGTGGGCGTGGTGCGCGGCCTGCTGAACAAGCAGATCGCGGCAGACCTGGGCGTGAGCGAAATCACGGTCAAGGTGCGCCGCAGCCAGGCCATGCGCAAGATGCAGGTGCGCACGCTGGCCGACCTGGTGCGTGCGCTGGAGCGGCTGGATATCCGCTGAGGTGTCCTGGCAGGCCGGGCGCAGGCCAGGGCAGGCCTGCCGCAACGCTTCAGTGGGCGTGGCCGTGCGCCGGTGCCTGCGCAGGCCCGCTGGCGGCACTGGCGGCATCCAGCGCCAGGAAGTGGTGGACCACGGGCCGCTCGGGGCCCATGTGAAAGCGCAGCGCCTGGGCCTGCAGATCGGCATCGGCCCTGGATACGCGCTGGTGCTGGCGCAGATGCTCGGCCCAGGACTCCACCAGGAACCACTCGATCACCCGGCCCGGCTCGCCCGTGTGCTCGGCGATGCCCCAGGCATAGGCGCCGTCGCGCCGCCGCTCGCGCGCCACATGCTGCATGGCCTCGATGAAGGCCGGCAGGTCCTGGCGGCGCACCTGGTACTCCACCTGGATCATCACCGGGCCACGGTCATGGGCCACGGGCTCGGCCAGCAGCGGCTCGGGCCAGTGGTTGGAGGCCTGCAGGTCCGCCTCGCCCGTGGGCAGCTTGATGCGGTGGAAAACCAGCGAGATGGCCACCAGGCCCGCCGCGCCGATCAGCAGCGCCGTGGGAATGCCCACGCCCTGTGCAAACAGCCCCCAGGCCAGGCTGCCGCCCGCCATGGCGCCGTTGAACACCATCAGGTAGATGGCCAGCCCGCGGCCGCGCACCCAGTTGGGCAGCACCGCCTGGGCCACGCCGTTGAGCGTGGTCAGCGCAATGATCCAGCCCAGGCCCAGCACCAGCATCAGCAGCACGGCGGCCCATTGCGACGGCGCCGTGGACAGCGCGGCCATCACGGCGGCGCTGAGCACGGAGGACAGCAGCACCAGGCCATCGGCATCCAGCCTTTTGCGCAGGCGCGGCAGCACCAGCGCGCCCAGGATGGCGCCTGCGCCCACGGCGCCCAGCATCACGCCGTAAAAGCCTGCCGAGCCGCCCAGCATGCGCCGCGCCACCAGCGGCAGCAGGGCCCAGACCGAGCTGGCGAACAGGAAGAACACGGCGGCGCGCAGCAGCACCACATGCAGCTCGCGGCTGGAGCGGGCATAGCGCAGGCCAGCGCGGAAGGCGCCGAAGAACTGCTCGTTCAGGGCCGATGCCTCGGCCTTGGGGCGCTTCCACCAGACCAGCGCGGCGATCACGAACACGTAGCTGACCACGTCCGCACCGTAGGCCGCCGCCGCGCCGAAGCTGGCCAGCAGCAGGCCGCCGGCCGCAGGGCCCAGGGCGCGTGCGATGTTGATGCCCAGCGAGTTCAGCGCCACCGCGTTCTTGAGGTCGCTGCGCGGCACCAGCTCGGGCACGATGGACTGCCAGGTCGGCCCCATCAGCGCCGCGCCTATGCCGCCCACGAAGGTCAGCGCCACCAGGTACTCCACGGTCAGCGTATTGGTGCGGGCCAGCAGCAGCAGGCTGGCGCTGACGGCGGCCAGCAGGATCTGGATGCCGATCAGGAAACGCCGGCGGTCCAGGATGTCCGACAGCACGCCTGCCGGAATCGCCAGCAGGAAGATGGGCAGCGTGGCCGCCGTCTGGATCAGGGCCACGGCGGCCGGGCTGGCCGACAGCTCGGTCACCATCCAGGAGCTGGCCACATCGCGCATGAAGCTGCCGATATTGCCCAGCACCGTGGCGGCCCACAGCACCGCGAACACGGGCTGTCGCAGCGGCGCGAAGCTGCCGGAGGAACTGCCGGCAACAGCTGGGGCAGACGGCTTGGAATCGATGGACATGGCCTTGCTCCTCAGGCCATCCAGCAGGAGCAGCCCAGCGCGCCGAAGAAGCTTCGGGGGTCCGAGGTCGGCACGTTCGATGCCCAGGCGTCGGCATGGCGGTGGCCGTGCATGCCGCAGCTGGTGCCGCAGCCGCAGGCCGCCGCCAGGCTGCGGTAGCGCGCGGGGTTGAGCGAGTTCCTGCCCGCGCCCTCGGGCTCGCCCCAGGCGCCGTAGCCGCCGAAGCGCCGCACGGGCGACCAGTCGGGCATGGCCGGCGGCAGCGGGTTGTCGTCATGCGGCTGGAAGGGGCCTGCGCCATAGACCACGCGGCCGCCCACCACGGTGAGGTCGGAGGTGAGGAAGGAGATCTCGTCCTCGGGCACGGCGAAATAGTCCTTGCTGGGCACGATCATGTCGGCCAGCTGGCCCACCTGGATGCGGCCGCGCAGGCCTTCCTCGTTGGAGAACCAGGCCACGTTCTCGGTCCACATGCGCAACGCGGTCTCGCGGTCCAGCAGGTTGCGCTGGGGGTACATCTGCAGGCCGCCCACGGTCTTGCCCGTCACCATCCACGACAGCGACACCCAGGGGTTGTAGGAGGCCACGCGCGTGGCGTCCGTGCCGGCCGAGGTCTTCACGCCGCGCTCCAGGATCTTCTTGACGGGCGGCGTGGCCTCGGTGGCGCGTGCGCCGTAGCGCTCGGTGAAATATTCGCCCTGGTAGGCCATGCGGTGCTGCACTGCCACGCCGCCGCCCAGGGCCGCAATGCGGTCGATGGACCTGTCCGAAATGGTCTCGGCATGGTCGAAGAACCAGTTCAGGCCGTCGATGGGCGTGTCGCGGTGCACCTTCTCGAAGACATCGAGCGCGCGCGAGATGGTCTCGTCATAGGTGGCATGCAGGCGCCACGGCCATTGGTTCTGCACCAGCACGCGCACCACTTCCTCCAGGTCGCCCTCCATGCTGGGCGGCATGTCGGGGCGCGGCTGGCGGAAGTCCTCGAAGTCGGCGGCCGAGTACACCAGCATCTCGCCCGCGCCGTTGTGGCGGAAATAGTCGTTGCCCTGCTTGTATTTCACGCTCTGCGTCCAGTTGAGGAAGTCGGCCTTCTCCTCCTTGGGCTTTTGCGTGAACAGGTTGTAGGCCAGGCGCACGGTGATCTGGTTGGCCTCGCTGAGCTTCTGGATCACCTCGTAGTCGTCGGGGTAGTTCTGGAAGCCGCCGCCCGCATCGATGACGCCGGTCACGCCCAGGCGGTTGAGTTCGCGCATGAAGTGGCGCGTGGAGTTGACCTGGTAGTCCAGCGGCAGCTTGGGACCCTTGGCCAGCGTGGCATAGAGGATGGTGGCGTTGGGCTTGGCCAGCAGCAGGCCCGTGGGGTTGCCGTTGGCATCGCGCGTGATCTCGCCGCCTGCGGGCTCGGGCGTGTCGCGGGTGTAGCCCACGGCGCGCAGGGCGGCCGCGTTGAGCAGGGCGCGGTCATACAGGTGCAGCAGGAACACCGGCGTGTCGGGCGCGATGGCGTTGATCTCCTCGATGGTGGGCAGGCGCTTTTCCACGAACTGGTGTTCGGTGAAACCGCCGACCACGCGCACCCACTGCGGCGCGGGCGTGTTGGCCACCTGGCGCTTGAGCATGTCCAGCGCATCGGCCAGCGAGCGCACGCCGTCCCAGCGCAGCTCCAGGTTGAAGTTCAGGCCGCCACGGATCACGTGCGTGTGGTTGTCGAACAGGCCGGGCAGCACGCTGCGGCGCTGCAGATCGATGCGGCGCGTGCCGCTGCCGGCCAGGGCCAGCACCTCGGCGTCCGTGCCCACGGCGATGAACCGGCCGTCCTTCACGGCCACGGCGGTGGCCGTGGGCTGGGCCTTGTTCAGGGTGGTGAAGCGGCCGTTGTGGAAGACGACTTCGGGCGTGGAATCGGACATGGAGGCTCCTTGGCGAGCGTTGGTGGTGCAACCCAGCAGTCCACCCATGGCAAGGGTGGCTGCGGAGCCCAGGACTTTTCTGCGCGTGGTCATGGTGCAGTTTTCTTGAAGGTTTGGGGAGAGGTCAGCCGTGCTGCCGATCGGCATCGGTGCTCTTGCGACCGGGCAACTCGCCCAGCACATGCTCGGTGGCCTGCGTCTTGCTGCAGGCGCTGCGCAGGTCCATGCCCTGCAGCAGGTGCCGGCCCACGGGCACGATCTGCTCGCCGGCCAGGATGCCCAGCAGGCCGACCAGGGCCACCAGCGGCGGTGCGGGAGAGCGCACCTGCAGCAGGCTGTAGACCACGCCGACCAGCAGGCCGGCTCCTAAGGAGAGTGCGTAGAGCTTCATGGTTCGACTCCTGAGAAGGGACTTGCCTGCTGGCGCGTGCTGACGCTCAGACCTTGGCGGGGTTCGGGCCCACGGTCTCGCCATGCTGCACGCGCTCGGCGGCCTTGTGCACCATGGTGTAGGCATAGTCCACGCCCATGCCGTAGGCGCCGGAATGCTCGCGCACGATGTCCATCACCGCGTCATAGGTCTCGCGGCGGGCCCAGTCGCGCTGCCATTCCAGCAGCACCTGCTGCCAGGTCACGGGCACCACGCCGGCCTGCACCATGCGGTCCATGGCGTAGTTGTGGGCGTCCAGCGACGTGCCGCCCGAGGCGTCGGCCACCATGTAGATCTCGTAGTCCGTGTCATGCAGGGCCGACAGGGCGAAGGTGGTGTTGCACACCTCGGTCCACAGGCCGGAGACCACGATCTTCTTGCGGCCCTGGGCGGCGTTGGCGGCCAGCGCATCCCGCACGTTCTGGTCGTCCCAGGAATTCATGGAGCTGCGCTCCAGCAGCCTGTGCTCGGGGAACACGGCCAGCAGTTCGGGATAGGTGTGGCCGGAGAAGCTGCCCGTCTCCACCGTGGTGATGGTTGCGGGAATGTCGAAGGCCTTGGCCGCCTTGGCCAGGCCCACCACATTGTTCTTGAGCACCTGGCGGTCGATGGACTGCACGCCGAAAGCCATCTGGGGCTGCTGGTCGATGAAGATGATCTGGCTGTTGGCGGGGGTCAGGACTTCGAGGTACTTGCGGTCGGTCATGGTGATCTCCTGTGAGGCAGTGGGTTGGGTGAAGGAAGGGACAGCGGAAATTCGGAAAGACAGTTGGGGCAGGTGGGCCCCGGCCGGAGCCGGGGCGGCAAGGGCGCTTCAGCGCGCCGTGTCGACGAGCACCAGCTCGGCGTCGGTCAGGGCCGTGACGCGCAGGGTCTCGACGTCGCTGATGGCGGCGCCGTCGCGCTCCTGGAGCGTCACGCCGTCGATCTGCACCGAGCCGCTGGCCGGCACCAGGTAGCCCAGGCGGTCGCGGCCGATGCGGTACTCCGTGCTCTCGCCGGCCTTGAGCGTGGCGCCCAGCACCCGGGCGGCGGTGCGGATGGGCAGGGCGTCCTCGTCACCGGGCAGGCCGCTGGCCAGGGCCACGAAGCTGCCCGAGCGCTCGCCCTTGGGGAAGGGCTTGGCACCCCAGGACGGGGGCTGCTGGCCGCGCTCGTCGGGCATGATCCAGATCTGGAAGATCCGCGTCGTGCCCTTTTCCTGGTTGTATTCCGAGTGGCGGATGCCGGTGCCCGCGCTCATTACCTGCACATCGCCCGCTTCGGTGCGGCCCTTGTTGCCTAGGCTGTCCTGGTGGGTGATGGCGCCTTCACGGACATAGGTGATGATTTCCATGTTGGCGTGGGCATGAGGCGGGAAGCCCGTGCCGGCGGCGATGGTGTCGTCGTTCCACACCCGCAGCGCGCCCCAGCCCATGCGGGCCGGATCGTGGTAGCCGGCGAAGGAAAAGTGGTGCTTGGCATCGAGCCAGCCGTGGTTGGCACCGCCAAGGGCTTGGAAGGGACGGCGTTCGATCATGGTGTTCTCCTGCTGCGTTGTGTGTTGCGATGGATGAACTTTATGTTTTGCCGATCAAGAAGAGAATAGAAAATATGCAAAGACATCTATTCCAAAACTTTCATGCCAAGACTTCCTGACCTCGAAGCCTGGGCCGTCTTCGCCAAGGTGGCCGAGACGGGCTCCTTCGCCAAGGCCGCCGCCGAGCTGGGCGTCTCCCAGCCCACCATCTCCAAGGCCATCACGCGGCTGGAGACGCGGCTCAAGACCAGCCTGTTGCACCGCACCTCGCGGCGCATGTCGCTGACGGCCGCCGGCCAGGCCTCTCTGGAGCGGGCCGCGCGCATCCTGGCCGAGGGCGAGGCCGTGGAGGCCGAGATCAGCGAGCAGTCCAAGAGCCTGCGCGGCCCCATCCGCATTGCGGCGCCCATGTCGTTCGGCATCTCGCACCTGGCGCCGGCCGTGCCCGCCTTCATGGCCGAGCATCCCGAGGTCACGCTGGACCTGCACTTCAGCGACGAGCTGATCGACGTCGTGGCCCAGGGTTTCGACATCGCGCTGCGCATCTCCTCGCTGCCCGACTCCAGCCTGCTGGCGCGGCGCCTGTGCACGGTGCGCCTGCTGCTGGTGGGATCACCCGAATACTTCGAGCGCCACGGCCGCCCCACCCATCCGCGCGAGCTGGCGCAGCACCGGGCGCTGCGCTATGTGCACAGCCGCCTGGGCGAGGCCTGGCGCTTCGTGCATGCGCGCCGCGGCGAGTTCGCCCAGGTCGTGCCCACGGCCATGCGCGTGAACAATGCCGAGGGCCTGGCGCCGGCCCTGCGCGCCGGGCTGGGCCTGGCCCTGCAGCCCGAATTCCTGGCCTGGGAAGATTTGCAATCGGGTGCGCTGCAGACCTGCATGGACGACTGGCAGGTGCCCTCCATCGCCCTGCACATCGTCACGCCGCCGGGGCGCGCCCGGCCGGCGCGCGTGCAGGCGCTCATTGATTTCCTGGCCGCGCATTTCGCGCTGGCGCCCTGGGCGCGCGAGCCGCAGGCGTAGATCGCAAAAGGGGAGGGCTTCGGTGGGGGGGCTTCGGCCTCAGCTGGCCCAGGAGGCCGGCAGCAGCTGCAGCAGCACCACCGTCATCACCACATAGCGCAGGAACTTGCCGATGGCCATGTAGAACACGCAGGGCCAGAACGGCAGGCGCAGCCAGCCGGCCACGGCGCACAGCGGATCGCCCACCACGGGCAGCCAGCTCAGCAGGCAGGCCTTTGCGCCCAGGCGGCGCAGCCAGACGCGGGCGCGGCGCTCGTGGCGTGACAGATTGCGCGGCGGCTTGGCCCGTTCAGGCGGCAGCCCGGCCAGCCGCCGCTCGCGTGCCGCGCGCCAGGCCTTGTGCGCGCCCAGGCCCATCCACCAGCTGATGGCCCCGCCCAGCGTATTGCCGGCCGTGGCCACGAAAACCGTCTGCCAGAACAGGTCGGGATTGAGCTGGAGCAGGCCGACCACCGCAGGCTCCGAGCCCAGCGGCAGCAGCGTGGCCGAGATCAGGGCCACGATGAACACGGTGCTGAGGCCGAACTGCGGCAGCGCCAGCCAGCCCAGCAATTGATGCATCCAGACTTCCATAGGTGCTGCCAAGTGTAGGTCTGCGCTGGCTAACGCCTTGTCGGCCTGAAGCTATCGTGGGGCCTGGTCCGGAACCACAAAGAACAGGGGGCGTCATGCAGACAGGGCGGATTGCAGGATGGGCGGCATTGGGAATGGCAGCAGCCGGCCTGGCCGGCTGCGCCGCGTTGCAGCCATCGCCAGGCAAGGACACCACCGTGGTGGCACAGGCCGCTGCCCAGGCGCCACCGACCCAGGAGGCCGCACCGACCTCGGCCTGGGGCAAGGCGCTGCAGGCCAAGGGCTGCACCCTGCCGGACCCGGCCGTGGCCGACAGGCTGGAGCAGCTGCAGCGCGAGCTGGAGCCTCTGGGCCTGGAGCCGCGTCTGCAAGGCTGCGTGAGCCTGGCCGGTCCCGAGCCCCGCCCGGCCCTGGTGCTGGACGCCTGGGTGACCGACGGGCGCAAGGCCATGGCCGTGGTGCGCGGCCCGCTGGCCGACGGCGAGGCGCTGGACCTGGGGCTTGAGGCTGGGCTGCAGGCAGCCGGGCCGCAGAAAGCCGGGCTGCAGAAGGTCGGCCTGCGCCCCATGCCCGACGACCAGGTCTCTCCTGACGTGCAATTCAACCGCCGCTGGTGGCAGGGCCGGCTCGGTGCCTACGGGCTGCAGGCCGTTCCGGGCCAGGTGCGTACCTTCGTTCCCACACCATGAAACCGCTGCGCTGTCTTGTTTTCGCCGCTTGGCCGCCTTGACGGCCCGGTTTTAGCCCTGCTGAAAATTTGGGCAGGTACAATCTTGGTCCTTTGTTGCCGCCCGTTTTGTGATCGGCGCGCGCGTTTTCTCCGGCTTTCCCGATGTCCTCCCTTCCCCTGTCCATAGGCCCCCATGCCCTGGCCAACCGCCTGTTCGTCGCCCCCATGGCGGGGGTGACGGATCGGCCGTTCCGCCAGCTGTGCAAGGCCCTGGGCGCGGGCTATGCGGTCAGCGAGATGGTGACTTCGCGCAAGGACCTGTGGAACAGCCTCAAGACCTCGCGCCGCGCCAACCATGAAGGCGAGCCCGGGCCCATCGCGGTGCAGATCGCGGGCACGGACGCCGAGATGATGGCCGAGGCCGCGCGCTACAACCTGGACCGTGGCGCCCAGATCATCGACATCAACATGGGCTGCCCGGCCAAGAAGGTCTGCAACAAATGGGCCGGCTCGGCCCTGATGCAGAACGAGGCCCTGGCCGTGGAGATTGCCCAGGCTGTGGTAGAGGCCTGCGCCCCGCACGGCGTGCCCGTCACGCTGAAGATGCGCACCGGCTGGTGCGACGCGCACAGGAACGCCGTGGTGCTGGCCCGCCGCTTCGAGGAGGTGGGCATACAGATGCTCACCGTGCACGGCCGCACGCGCGAGCAGGGTTACAAGGGCTTTGCCGAGTACGACACCATCGCTGCCGTCAAGGCGGCGGTGCGCGTGCCCGTGGTGGCCAATGGCGACATCACCCGCCCCGAGAAGGCGCGCGACGTGCTCGCCTACACGGGCGCCGATGCCGTGATGATCGGCCGCGCCGCCCAGGGCCGGCCGTGGATCTTCCGCGAGATCGCGCACTTCCTGGCCACGGGCGAGCACATGGCCCCGCCCCTGGTGGCCGAGCTGCGCCGGCTGCTGCTGGAGCATCTGCAGGACCACTACAGCCTGTACGGCGAAGGCACCGGCGTGCGCAGTGCGCGCAAGCACATCGCCTGGTACCTGCGCAGCCTGCCGGGCGGCGAGGCATTCAGACAACACATCAACACCATCGAGGACTGCGCGGTGCAATGGCAGGCCGTGGCCGACTATCTGGACGCCCTGGGCGCGCAGATGGACCGGATACCAGCCGCCATCGATGCCGGCGCCACAAGCGCCGAATTCGCAGAGCCCGCAGGAATGACAGTATGAGCAACCAGAACATCGAACAATGCGTGCGTGAAAGCCTGGAGGGGTACTTCCGCGATCTCGACGGCGAAAAGCCCAATGGCATGTACGACATGCTGATCCACCTGGTCGAAAAGCCGCTGCTGGAAGTGGTGATGAGCCAGGCCGACAACAACCAGTCCCGCGCCGCCGACTGGCTGGGCCTGAACCGCAACACGCTGCGCAAGAAGCTGCTTGAGCACGACATGCTCTGAGCGGCACGAATTCCCCTTTTTTCAAACTCCCTGCACCGACGCCCATGAACGCCCTGCTCTCCGTCTCTGACAAGACCGGTATTGTCGAATTCGCCCAAGGCCTGCACGCCCTGGGCATCAAGCTGCTGTCCACCGGCGGCACCGCCAAGCTGCTGGCCGAGGCCGGCCTGCCCGTGACCGAGGTGGCCGAAGTCACCCAGTTCCCCGAGATGCTGGACGGCCGCGTCAAGACCCTGCACCCCAAGGTCCACGGCGGCCTGCTGGCGCGCCGCGAGCTGCCCGCCCACATGGCGGCCCTCAAGGAGCACGGCATCGACACGATCGACCTGCTGGTGGTGAACCTCTACCCCTTCGAGGCCACCGTGGCCAAGGCCGGCTGCACGCTGGCCGACGCCATCGAGAACATCGACATCGGCGGCCCGGCCATGGTGCGCTCTGCCGCCAAGAACTGGGCCGACGTGGGCGTGATCACCGATGCCGGCCAGTACGAGGCCGTGCTGGGTGAACTCAAGGCCAATGGAAAGCTCTCCGACAAGCTGCGCTTTGCGCTGTCCGTGGCCGCCTTCAACCGCATTGCCCAGTACGACGGCGCCATCAGCGACTACCTGTCCAGCGTGAAGTTCGAGGACGACAAGCTCTCCGAAGCCTACGTGCCCGAGCGCAGCCCCTTCCCCGGCCAGAGCAACGGCCACTTCACCAAGGTGCAGGACCTGCGCTACGGCGAAAACAGCCACCAGCAGGCCGCCCTGTACCGCGACCTGTATCCGGCTCCCGGCTCCCTGGTCACGGGCGAGCAGCTGCAGGGCAAGGAGCTGTCGTACAACAACATCGCCGACGCCGATGCCGCCTGGGAATGCGTCAAGAGCTTCGAGCAGCCCGCCTGCGTGATCGTCAAGCACGCCAACCCCTGCGGCGTGGCCGTGGGCAAGGACGCGCACGAAGCCTATGCCAAGGCCTTCCAGACCGACCCCACCAGCGCCTTCGGCGGCATCATCGCCTTCAACCGCACGGTGGACAAGGCGGCGGCCGAGGCCGTGGTCAAGCAATTCGTCGAGGTGCTGATGGCCCCCGACTTCACGGCCGAGGCGCTGGAAATCTTCAAGCCCAAGGTCAATGTGCGCCTCATGAAGATCGCCCTGCCGGCCGGCGGCGAGCGCGCCTGGGACCAGGGCCGCAACGCCGTGGACGCCAAGCGCGTCGGCTCGGGCCTGCTGCTGCAGACCGCCGACAACCATGAGCTGGCCCTGGCCGACCTCAAGGTCGTCACCGTCAAGCAGCCTACGCCCGAAGAACTGCAGGACCTGCTGTTCGCCTGGAAGGTCGCCAAGTACGTCAAGAGCAATGCCATCGTGTTCTGCAAGAACGGCATGACCATGGGCGTGGGCGCAGGCCAGATGAGCCGCCTGGACTCGGCGCGCATCGCCTCCATCAAGGCCGAGGCCGCCAAGCTGAGCCTGCAGGGCACGGTCGTGGCCAGCGATGCCTTCTTCCCCTTCCGCGACGGCCTGGACGTGGTCGTTGACGCAGGCGCCACCTGCGTGGCCCAGCCCGGCGGCTCCATGCGCGACCAGGAAGTCATTGACGCCGCCAACGAGCGCGGTGTGGCCATGGTCTTCACCGGCGTGCGCCACTTCCGCCACTGATGGCCGGCCAACTGCCTCCTGGCGCAGACGACGAGGGCGACGACGCCCCCCAGCGGCCCCGCTGGCTGGGCTGGGCGCTCGTGGTCTTCATGCTGCTGGTGGCGCTGGGTGTCTTCAACATCGGCTGGCGCATCATGCGCGGGCCGGCTGTCGGGGCCACCACGGCGGCGGCCGCAGCTGCCGTGACAGCCGACGCGCAGCTGGCCGCCGGCAAGGCCCTGGTGGAAGGCAATGACTGCCTGCGCTGTCACGGCCTGGTGCGCCACTACGTGGGCCCGTCCTTCCAGCAGATCGCCGGCCGCTACCGTGGCCGCGAAGATGCCGCCGAATACCTGGCGCGCAAGATCCGCGAGGGCGGGGCCGGCGAATGGGGCCGCGCCATCATGCCGCGCCACCCGCACATCGATACGGCGCAATCCCTGCAGATGGCGGCCTGGCTGCTGTCCCTCCCTTCTCCCGAACCCGGGAAATCCTGACCATGTCCCGCCTGTTCACCGCCCCCGACGGCCGGCCGCGCTGCCACTGGTGCGCGGCCACGGACAGCTACCTGGCCTACCACGACCGTGAATGGGGCTTTCCCGTCACCGACGACCGGCGCCTGTTCGAGAAGCTCAGCCTCGAAGGCTTCCAGTCCGGCTTGAGCTGGCTGACCATCCTCAACAAGCGCGAGAACTTCCGCGCGGCCTTTGCCGGCTTCGACTTCCACCAGGTCGCGCGCTTCACCGAAGACGACGTGCTGCGGCTGCTGGGCGATGCGGGCATCGTGCGGCATCGCGGCAAGATCGAGGCCGTGATCAACAACGCGCAGCGGGCGCTGGAGATGGTGGAGGCGCAAGGCTCGCTGTCGGCCTTCTTCTGGCGCCATGCGCCGGAGCCCGTGACCGGTGGCGGGCCCGTGTCCGAGACGGCCGAGTCCCGGGCGCTGTCCAAGGAGCTGAAGAAGCTCGGTTGGAAGTTCGTGGGGCCTACGACCGTTTACTCGTTCATGCAGGCCATGGGCCTGGTCAACGACCATGCGCAGGGCTGTGCCGTGCGCGATGAGGTCGAACAGGCGCGCCAGGCTTTTCTTCGGCCCTGACGTGAAAAGAGCCCGCAAGGGCGGGCTCGATCGGCAGGTACGGGCCAGCGTCAGAGCGTCTTGAACACTTCGCGTGCGGCTTCGATGGTCTTGTCGATGTCCTCGTCCGTGTGCGCGGCGCTCACGAAGCCGGCCTCGTACAGGGCGGGTGCGAAGTAGTGGCCGCGCTCCAGCATGCCGTGGAAGAAGCGGTTGAAGCGTGCGCCATCGGTCTTCATGACCTCGGTCCAGGTGCTGGGCAGCTCGGGCAGCAGGTAGAAGCCGAACAGGCCGCCCTGGTGGTCCACGCTGAAGGGCACGCCGGCGGCGTCGGCCTCGGCCTTGAAGCCGGCCATCAGGCGGCCGGTCTTCGCGTGCAGGGCGTCGTGGAAGCCCGGCTCGCTGATCAGCTCCAGCGTCTTGAGGCCGCAGGCCGTGGCAATGGGGTTGCCCGACAGGGTGCCTGCCTGGTAGACCGGGCCCAGGGGCGAGAGCTTTTCCATGATCTCGCGGCGCGCGCCGAAGGCCGCCATGGGCATGCCGCCGCCGATGACCTTGCCCAGCACGGTGATGTCGGGCGCAAAGCCTTCGATCTGCTGGGCGTACAGGCTCTGGGCGCTGCCCAGGGCCACGCGAAAGCCGGTCATCACCTCGTCGTAGACCATCAGCGCGCCATGCTCGCGCGTGAGTTCGCGGATGCGGCGCGTGAAGGGCACGCTGGCGCGCACGAAGTTCATGTTGCCGGCAATGGGCTCCATGATCACGCAGGCGATCTGATCGCCGAACTGGGCGAAGGCCTCCTCGAGCTGGCCCACGTCGTTGTATTCCAGCACCACGGTGTCCTTGACCACGTCCTGCGGCACGCCGGCCGAGGAGGAGGCGCCGAACGTCGCCAGGCCCGAGCCGGCCTTGACCAGCAGGGCGTCGGCATGGCCGTGGTAGCAGCCGTTGAACTTGATGATCTTGTTGCGGCCCGTGAAGCCGCGCGCCAGGCGCAGCGCGCTCATGCCGGCCTCGGTGCCCGAGCTGACCATGCGCACCATGTCCATGGAGGGCATGAGCGAGAGGATCTTCTCGGCCAGCACCACCTCGCGCTCCGTGGGTGCGCCGAAGGAGAAGCCTTCCAGCGCGGCGGCCTGCACGGCGGCCATCACCTCGGGGTGGCCGTGGCCCAGGATCATCGGACCCCAGGAGCCGATGTAGTCGGTGAACTGCTGGGCGTTCTCGTCCCAGAAATGCGCGCCCTGCGCACGGCGCACGAAGCGCGGCGTGCCGCCCACGGCGTTGAAGGCGCGCACGGGTGAATTCACGCCGCCGGGGATCACGGCCTTGGCGCGTTCGAACAGGGGAATATTCAGGTCAGTGGTCATAGTGCAGGAGTCTGCCATGTGCGGGGGACAAGCCAGAGGTGCCAAGCCAAGGGCCTGTGCCGGCCGCGCAGCCGCTCAGGCGGTGGCCTGCCTCAATGCTTGGTGTCATGAGGGGGCATCACGAAGCCTTCGATGGCCTGGGTGTCGGGGTCCAGTTCGGCGAGGGGCTCGGCGGCGGCCTCGGCATCTTCATCCTCGGGCTCGGGCTGGGCCCAGAACATGCGGTCCGGGATGTAGTGGCCCATGCCGGGGCGAAAGCCGCTGTCCAGGCTGCGGTCCAGGTACTCCAGCGCCTCCTGCGTGGCCAGCCCCAGGTCGTTGCCGCTGGCCACCAGGGCCGTCAGCGCGGCCGACAGGGTGTCGCCCGAGCCGGTGAAGGTGGCGTCGAACATCTCGTACTTGCTGTTGCCCAGCACCGACTGCGCCGTGGCCAGCACGTTGTCCACGAACTGGTCGGGCAGGGGAATGCCGGTGACCAGCACGTAGGGCACTTCCAGGGCCTCGGCCGCCATGGCGATGTCGCGCGCCGTGGGGCTGCGGCTGTTGGTCCAGTCGGGCAGCAGCCAGCGCGACAGCGTACTGTGGCTTCCAACCAACACAGACGTTTGCGGAAGAACAAGTTCCTTGAGGGCGTCCATGTACTGGTCGAGCGGGTCTTCCTCCCACCACGACAGGTCGGGCATGTAACAGACGATGGGGATGTCGGGGTAGTCGGAGGCGATCTCGGCAATCGCTGCCAGGTTGCCCGGGCTGCCCACGAAACCGACCTTGATGGCGGACACGGGAATGTCCTCCAGCACGGCGCGCGCCTGCTCGGCCACGGCCTCGTCGTCAAAGGGAAAATGCTCGAAGATCTTGGCCGAATCGCGTGCGTAGGCACCCGTGACCACGGGCAGCGGATGGCCGCCGACCGAGGCGATGGTGGCGATATCGGCCGACAGGCCGCCCGCCCCGCTGGGGTCGCTGGCGTTGAAGACCAGCACGCAGACGGGCGCGGTTTCGTCCATCGGCTCGGTGTCGGGACTGGGGGAGTTGGAGGGGTTCAATGCCATGGCTCAGCCCAGTGTGCGCCCCGCCAGCGAAGGCCGTGGCGGGTGGTTGTGACTAGATACAATCGTTGCATTCTATGTGAAGGCCCTTTAAGCTGTGACCGACCCCAAAACTTGGATGTGCTTGATCTGCGGGTGGATCTATGACGAGGCGCAAGGCTGCCCCGAGCATGGCATCGCACCCCAGACGCGTTGGGAAGACGTGCCCATGAACTGGACCTGTCCCGAGTGCGGAGCACGTAAAGAAGACTTTGAGATGGTCGAAATCTGAGCGCGGGACCACCCGCGCCGACTCATACATTTCCGGGAGGTTTCTCAGTGACGACATCGGGCGCACCCTTGCGCGTACTCGTGGTGGATGACAGCAATACCATCCGCCGCAGCGCAGAAATCTTCCTCAAGCAGGGCGGGCACGAAGTGCTCCTGGCCGACGACGGCTTCGACGCACTGTCCAAGGTCAACGACTACCAACCCCAGCTGATCTTCTGCGACATCCTCATGCCCAAGCTGGACGGCTACCAGACCTGCGCCATCATCAAGCGCAACGCGCGCTTTGCTGACACGCCTGTGGTCATGCTCTCGTCCAAGGACGGCGTATTCGACAAGGCGCGCGGGCGCATGGTGGGCTGCCAGGACTACCTCACGAAACCCTTCACCAAAGACCAGCTGCTGCAGGCCGTGGAGCAGTTCGGCAAGCAAACCATAGGAGCACTTTGATGCCCATCCGCAAAGTCCTGGTCGTGGACGACTCCAAGACCGAACTGATGTTTCTGTCCGACATGCTGCAAAAGCAGGGCCTGCAGGTACGCACGGCCGAGAATGGCGAAGAGGCCATGCGCAGCCTGGCCGAAGACCGTCCCGACCTGATCCTGATGGACGTGGTCATGCCCGGCCAGAACGGCTTTCAACTGACGCGTGCCATCACGCGCGACCCGCTGTACGCCGACCTGCCCATCATCATGTGCACCAGCAAGAACCAGGAGACCGACCGGGTCTGGGGCATGCGCCAGGGTGCGCGGGACTACATCACCAAGCCTGTGGATGCCGATGAGCTGCAGGCCAAGATCGCGGCGCTGAACTGATCTGGTGCGCTGCCCATGGCGAACCGTGAAGCACTGCGCGATCTGCAGTCCCGTCTGGCTGGCCGCCTTCAGGCCGCACGCAGCGAAGGCGTCAAGGTGGCGGCCTGGCTGGCCGTCCAGGCCGGCGGGCGCAACTACCTGATGCCGCTGGGCCAGTCCGGCGAGATCTTTCCCTGGGCCGGCGTGCAGCCTGTGCCCTATACAAAGCCCTGGTTCTTGGGCATTGCCAACCTGCGCGGCACCCTGGCCGGCGTGATCGACCTGGCCAGCCTGCTGGGCCACGGCGTGACACGCAGCGAACCGGCGCTGGCCGAGTCCAGCCTGCTGGCGTTCAATGCCGCGCTGGAAGTGAATGCGGCCCTGCTCGTGGACCGCCTGCAGGGCCTGCGCAGCGCCGACGCATTCGTGCGCACCGAGCCTGCGCCCGAGCACTCTCCCGCCTTTTTCGGCCCCGTGCATATCGATGAAGCGGGCCACCGCTGGCAGGAGCTGCAACTGCAGCGCCTGTCCCAAACCTCCGAGTTTCTGAGCATTCGCGCCTGAGTTTCTGAAGGTCGTCCCATGTCATTCTTGCAACGTCTTGCAAATCGCTTCCAACGCAAGCCGGCCGACGCCGGCTCCGGTGCGGACAACAGCATGCTCGGAGACACCGTCTCCCAGGATATGTACGCACTCGATGCGTCACTGACCGTGCAGGGCGCCCCCGACGCCATGCCGGGCCGCGACGGCGGCGCAGCCGTTGACCACGACATGGTGGCCCTGCCGCTGCTGGGCCGCGCGCCTGCCGCGCGCCACCAGCGCACGCTGTCCACCTTGCTGGGTGTGTCGGTGCTGGCCCTGGTGCTGGCGGCGGCCTGGGCCTTGCGCCAGGCCGACGGCTCGGCGCAGCAGCTGGCCGCCACCGGCCAGGCGCTGATGCAGTCGCAGCGTCTGGCCAAGTCGGTCTCGCAGGCGCTGACGGGCGCGGCATCCTCCTTTGTGGACGTGCAGGACAGCTCCGGCGTGCTGGCGCGCAACGTGCGCGCCATTGCCTCGGGCGACGACTCCATGGGCGTGCGCCCGCTGGGCGGCGCCTATGCCGATGAACTGGCCCAGATCACGCCGCTGATGGAGCGCGCCGAGCAAAGCGCCAAGGTGGTGATGGACCAAAAGCAGATCCTGACCCAGGTCGGCGACGCGCTGCGCACCATCAACCGGCAGTCCTCGGACCTGCTGGAGATCGCCGAAACCATCTCCTCGCTGAAGCTGCAGCAGGGCGCCAGCCCGGCGGAAATCTCCGCTGCCGGCCAGCTCGTGATGCTGACCCAGCGTATCGGCAAGTCGGCCAACGAATTCCAGACCGCCGAAGGCGTGAGCCCCGAGGCCGTGTTCCTGCTGGGCAAGGACTTGAACTCGTTCAAGGAAATCTCCGAAAGCCTGCTGAGCGGCAGCAGCGAGCTGCGCCTGCCCCCCACGCGCGACGCCCAGACCCGCGAGCAGATCGAGGCGCTGATCAAGCTCTACGAAGAGACCCGCAGCGAGGCCAGCGCCATTTTGGGCAACCTGCAGGGCCTGGTGTCCGCCCGCGAAGCCCAGACCGCCATCAACGCCGACAGCGAACCGCTGCGCCGCCATCTGGAAGACCTGCAGAACAAGCTGCAAAGCGGCGCCGGCATCGGCTCGCTGCCCATGGGCCTGCTGGCGCTGGCCACGGTGCTGGTGCTGCTGTGCGGCGTGGGCCTGTCCCGCGTGCAGCTGCTCGACAGCCGTCTGCGCCAGGAAGCGGCCGAACGCCGCCAGGAAGAGTCCCGCGTGCAGGAGCATGAAGCCAAGCGCATCAACGATGCCAACCAGGCCGCGATTTTGCGTCTGATGAACGAACTGCAATCGGTGGCCGAAGGCGATCTGACGCAGGAAGCCACCGTGACCGAGGACATCACCGGCGCCATTGCCGACTCGGTGAACTACACGGTGGAAGAGCTGCGCGCCCTGGTGGGCAGCGTGCAGAACACGGCAACGCGCGTGGCACAGACCACGGCCGAGGTGGATGCCAACTCCACCGAGCTGCTGGCCGCGTCGACCGAACAGCTTCGCGAGATCCGCGAAACCGGCCGCTCCGTGCTGGACATGGCAGGCCGCATCAACGAGGTCTCGACCCAGGCGCAGGAATCTGCCCAGGTGGCGCGCCAGTCGCTGGAAGCTGCGGACCTGGGCCTGAAGGCCGTGCAGAACGCCATCGGCGGCATGAACTCCATCCGCGACCAGATCCAGGAAACCTCCAAGCGCATCAAGCGGCTGGGCGAATCCTCGCAGGAGATCGGTGAAATCACCGAGCTGATTTCCGACATTACCGAGCAGACCAACGTGCTGGCGCTGAACGCCGCCATCCAGGCCGCATCGGCCGGTGAAGCCGGTCGCGGCTTCTCGGTGGTGGCCGAAGAAGTGCAGCGCCTGGCTGAGCGCTCGGCAGATGCGACGCGCCAGATCGCGGCGCTGGTGAAGGCGATTCAGACCGACACCCAGGATGCCGTGGCCGCCATGGAGCGCTCTACCCAGGGTGTGGTCGAGGGGGCGCGACTGTCCGACTCCGCAGGTACCGCGCTGACCGAGATCGATACCGTGTCGCGCCACCTGGCCGAGCTGATCGAGCTGATCTCCTCGTCCACCTCGCGCGAGGCCGTCCTGGCCAACGACGTGGCCGAGAACATCCAGCACATTTTCGCGGTGACGGAGCAGACGGGCGAAGGCACGCGCACCACGGCGCAGCAGGTGCGCGAACTCTCGCACATGGCCGAGGAACTGCGCCAGTCGGTGGCGCGTTTCAAGATTGCCTGACCCGGTCCAACATAGCTATGCACAGGCCCTAGGGGCTTGGGGAACTGTCCATGTCAGTGGTTGACGAATCGCAAACGGGCGCGGCGCAGGCCGCGCACACCGAACAGGACCTGGGCCCGCTGGCCTGGGTGCTCGATGAGCTGCGCAAGTCGCTGGAAGGCGCGAGCAAGGCCGTGGCGCGTTTCGTGCGCGATGCCGATGCGGCGCGCGCCTCGGACCTTGAGGAGCTTGACACCTCGGCCCTGCGCATAGCCCGCCAGCAGCTGCACCAGGCCTGCGGCGCCCTCGAAATGGTGGGCCTGGGCTCTCCGGCGCTGGTGCTGCGCGGCATGGAAAGCGCCGTGCAGCGCTTCGTGCAGCGCCCCGAGCTGTGCACCGACCAGGCCGCCGCCACGCTGGAGCGCGCCAGCTTTGCCCTGATCGAATACCTGGAAACCGTGCTGGCCGGCAAGACCGTCTCGGCCGTGGCCCTGTTTCCCCAATACCGCGACACCCAGGCGCTGGCCGGCAACGACAAGGTGCATCCGGCCGATCTGTGGCCTGCCGAGCGCCGCGCGCGCGAGCCCGAATGGGCGCGCCAGGCCGAGCCGCTGGCCTACGGGCCCGATGCCCGTGCCCTGCTCGACGGCGTGGTGCTGCGCATGGTCAAGAGCGATGACCGCGAGGCCGCCGCCCAGATGCGTGACCTGTGCCTGCGCTTTGCCGTGGCCCAGACCGAGGATGTCACCGCACGCAGCTTCTGGAAGGTGGCCGCTGGCTTCTTCGACGCGCAGTCGCGCGGCCTGATCGTTGTCGACCTCTATGTGAAACGCATGGCCTCGCGCGTGCTCATGCAGTACGCGGCCATGGCCAAGGGCGACCGCACGCCGCCTGCGCGCCTGCTGCAGGACCTGCTGTTCTTCTGCGCCCAGGCGCGCCCGGCCGAGCAGGCCGGCGCTGCCCTGCAGGCGGTGCGCCAGGCCTATGGCATGCAGGCCCAGCCGCAGGTGGACTACCAGCAGACCCGCTTTGGCCGCTACGACCCGGCCGTGTTGGTGCAGGCGCGCAAGCGCATCACCACGGCGGCGGAGACCTGGTCCGCCCTGGCAGGCGGCGACCGTGCGCGCACCAAGATCGTGGTGGACCAGTTCGCCCAGGTGGCCGAATCCCTGGTCAAGCTGCACCCGGCCAGCCATGGCCTGGCGCGCATGCTGATCAAGGTGGCCGAAACCGTGGCCCGCATCGGCGAGCCGCCGCCGGCGGAACTGGCCATGGAAGTGGCCACCTCCGTGCTCTATCTGCAGGCGGCCTTTGCCACCATGGACATGGGCGACGAGGAACTGGCCGAGCAATCCGCCAACCTGGTCCAGCGCCTGGAGGAATCCCTGCAGGGCGCGCCCGCGCGGCCGCTGGAGCCGTGGATGGAGGAGCTGTACCGCCAGGCCAGCGACCACCAGACCATGGGCTCGGTCGTGGGCGAATTGCGTGCCACGCTGGCCGAGGCCGAGCGGCACCTGGACCAGTATTTCCGCAACCCCGCCGATGCCACCGTGCTGGCGCCGGTGTCTGGCCAGATGGCGCAGATGCGCGGCGTGCTGTCCGTGCTGGGTCTGGACCAGGCCACCCAGGCCATGCAGCGCATGCGCGAAACCGTGGAGCGGCTGGTATTGGGCGAGATCGCCGAGTCAGAACGTGCCCAGGTCTTCGACAAGCTGGGCAACAGCCTGGGCGCCATGGGTTTCCTGATCGACATGCTGAGCTACCAGCGCAGCATGGCGCGCAAGCTCTTTGTCTATGACGAGGCCGAAGGCGGCCTGCGCATCCTGATGGGCCGCCGTGGCCACCGCGCCGACGACGCGGGCAAGGCGCCCGAGCAACTGCCGGCCCTGGACACCGCCGCCGTGCCGCCGCAGCGCGAAGCCGTTGCCGTGGCCCAGCCGCTGCCCGTGCCCCAGATCCAGCCCGCCGAGACTGCGCAGGACCTGCCTGCCGAACCCGCTGCGGCAGCACCGTCGGTGCCGGCGCCGCCGCCACCCTCCGTGGACCTTGTGCCCGAGCCCCTGCCGCAGGCGACTGCCGCCGGGCAGCAAGCGCTGGCCGACGATGCCGAACTGGCGCAATTCGCCAAGGCGCTCGAGATACCCGCCGAAGCGGCCCAAGCAGCTGACGTGGCTGAAGCGGCCGAACCGGTGCCCGGCCCTGCTGCCGCTTCCGCCACGGCTCAGCCCGAACCCCTGCCTGAACCCGTTCCCCCGCTGGCCGGTCTGACCGTCTCGGAAGATGATTCCGACGACGAAATCCTGAGCATCTTCCTGGAAGAGGCCCGCGAGGTCGTGGACAACGGCCTGCAGGCGCTGCGCACCCTGGCCGATGAGCCCGGCAACCTCAGCGAACAGACCACGCTGCGTCGCGCCTTCCATACGCTCAAGGGCAGCTCGCGCATGGTCGGCTTGGATGAATTCGGCGAAGCCGGCTGGGCCATGGAGCAAATGCTCAATGCCTGGCTGGCCGAGCAAAAGCCCATGCCCCAGCCCATGCAGGAGCTGGCCAGCGACGCGCTGCGCGCCTTTGGCGCCTGGGCTTCGGCCATTGAGCGCCAGCAGGCCGATGCCTGGCTGGCCACGCCCTTCCGCGCCGCAGCCGATGCCATGCGCCTGGAAGGCGTGCGCGCCGACGTGGCCCTGGTGCCGCGCGCCGACCGCCGCACGCAGGCCGAGCCTGCCGCGGTCGAGGCGCCGGTGGAGCCCTTCGCCGCAGTGGAGCAGCAGCTGCAGGCCGAGCAGCGGGAAGCCCCCGAGCCGGCCGTGCCCGCCGAGACCGCCGAGACCGCCGGGCCCGCCGGTGACCTGGACATTGCGCTGGACTTCGGTCTGCTGGACCTGGACCCCCAGCCTGCGGCGGCCGTGCCCGAACAGTCGCAGGGTTCAACGCAGCCGGAGACCGCCGAGGCACCCGCCGCGCTGGCCACCGACGCGGTGGAGGAGCTGGACTTCGCCGCCTTCGAGGCGGCCATGCGCGACAGCGAGCAGGAAGCCCTGGCCGTTGTCTCGGGCGACCAGCCCGCGCTGCCCGGCACAGAGACCGTGCCCGAGGCACATGCCGACGCGCTGCCCGAGCTGCAAGCAGAAGCAGGCGCAGAAGCTGTAGCCGAAGCCGAAGCCGAAGTTGAAGTTGAAGCCGAAGAGCAGGCTCCGCACGCCGCCGTGCCGCTGGCGCCTTTCGAGGGGCTGGATCTGGACCTGACTCCGGCAGCCGCACCTGCCGAGGCCATCGAAGCCGTAGAAGCTTCCGAGGCGGAAACCCCGCAGGAACTGCATACCGAATCCGTGGCCGATGAGGCGCCTGCGGTGGCTGAGGAGTCCGGCGCACAGGAGCCGTCCGGCGTCGATGCCGATGGCTTCAAGGTCGTGGACGGCCTGCGCATCAGCGCGCCGCTGTACAACGTCTATCTCAACGAGGCCGACGAATGGTCGCGCCGCCTGGACCTGTCGCTGCAGCAATGGGCGACCGAGCCCGGCGAGCCCGTGCCCGATGACGCCATCGCCTTCGCGCATTCGCTGGCCGGCAGCTCGGCCACCGTGGGCTTCAAGGCCTTGTCGGACCTGGCGCGCCTGCTGGAGCATGCGCTGGCCCATCTGCAGCCGCAGCGCTGCGGCACGCCTGAGCAGGTCGCCGCCTGCATTGCGGCCTCCGACGAGGTGCAGCGCCTGCTGCACCAGTTCGCGGCCGGCTTCCTCAAGACACCCCAGCCGGGCGTGGAAGAAGCCCTGCAGGCACTGCTGGCGCTGGATATCGAAGTCGCGGACGCTCCGGACAGCCGGCTCGATGCGCTGCTGCCGGAGCCGTTGCCGCAGCCTGGCACGGATGCCGTGCTCGACGCCGGCGCCCATGCGCAGGCCCAGGCACAGGACGTGGCGCCGCTGGCCTATTCCATGCGCCCCCTGGTCAACGACGCACGCCAGGAAGCCGAGCTGCAGCGCCGCATCGATGAGGCCATCGCCCATGCGGTGGCCGTGGGCAACGATCTGGACGACGACATCGACGCCCTGGACGAAGTGGACCCCGACCTGTTCCCCATCTTCGAGGAAGAGGCCATCGAGCTGCTGCCCCGCCTGGGCGCTGCGCTGCGTCGCTGGCATGGCCGGCCTTCCCTGGACGAGGCGCGCCACGAAACGCTGCGCGCCCTGCACACCCTCAAGGGCAGTGCCCGGCTGGCTGGCGCCATGCGCCTGGGCGAAATGGCCCATCGGCTGGAATCCGCCGTCGAGCGGGTCGACAGCGAATCTCCCACGGCCGAGCAGATCGAGCCCTTGCTGGGCAACTTCGACGCATTGCAGGCCGGCTTCGACGTGCTGCGCGTTGCGGGCGAACAGGTGCAGGATGGGCCGCTGGGCCTGGCCGATGGGCCGGACCAGGCCGAGCCTGCCGCCTCTGCGGTGTCTTCTGACGCCACGGCCTCCGACGCCTCGGGCGCTGGCGCATCCCCGGCGCCAGCCGACGCACAGCCGGCTCCTGTCACCGCGCCGCTGCGTGCGGGCGCCCACCAGACGGTGCGCGTGCGCGCCCAGTTGCTGGACCGCCTGATCAGCCAGGCCGGCGAGGTGCTGATTGCGCGCTCGCGTGTCGATGCGCGCCTGGCCCAGGCCCGTGGCTCGCTGGACGAGCTGGCCGGCAACCTGGAGCGCCTGCGCATGCAGCTGCGTGACATCGAGGTCCAGGCCGAGAGCCAGATGCAGTCGCGCCTGGCCCTGTCCAAGGACTCGGCGGCCGGCTTCGACCCGCTGGAGTTCGACCGCTTCACGCGGGTGCAGGAACTCACGCGCATGATGGCCGAGTCGGTCAACGACGTGGCCACCGTGCAGCGCAACCTGCAGCGCGACATGGCGGGCGCCGAGGACGACCTGGTCGCCCAGGGCCGCCAGGCGCGCGAGCTGCAGCGCGACCTGCTGCGCACGCGCATGGTGGAGTTCGACTCCCTGGCCGAGCGCCTGTATGCCGTGGTCCGCCAGACCTCCAAGGAAATGGGCAAGCAGGTGCGGCTGAACATCCTCGGCGGCACCATTGAAATGGACCGGGGCATGCTGGACCGCATGATGCCGGCCTTCGAGCACCTGCTGCGCAACTGCGTGGCCCACGGCATCGAGCCGCCCGAGCAGCGCACCGCTGCCGGCAAGCCGGCCATGGGCACCATCGAAATCATCCTGAGCCAGGAGCGCAACGACGTGGCGCTGTCGGTGGAGGACGATGGCGCCGGCCTGAACCTGCAGCGCATCCGCGACAAGGCCGTGGCCCAGGGCCTGTGGCCCGAGGACCAGACGCTGACGGAGCAGGACGCCGGCCGCCTGATCTTCGAGCCCGGCTTCACCACCGCCACCGAGGTGACCGGCGTGGCCGGCCGGGGCATCGGCATGGACGTGGTGCGCTCCGAGGTCAACGCGCTGGGCGGCCGCATCGAGACCCACAGCGAAGCGGGCCGGGGCAGTGCCTTCCGCCTCGTGCTGCCGCTGACCACGGCCGTCACCCAGGTGGTCATGCTGCGCGCGGGCCGGCTGCTGGTCGGCGTGCCGGCCAGCCTGGTGGAAATCGTGCGCCGTGCGCCCTTGGATCTGCTGCAGCAGGCCTATGCCAGCCACGGCTTTGAAGATGGCGGCGAGACCTTGCCCTTCTACTGGGCGGGCGCGCTGTGGCAGTCCTCCCTGCGCAGCGAGGAAACCGTGGGCCGCACCCGGCCCGTGGTCATCCTGCGCAGCGCGTCGCAGCGCATTGCGCTGCACGTTGACGAAGTGCTGGGCAACCAGGAAGTGGTGATCAAGAACCTCGGCCCCCAGCTGGCCCGCCTGCCCGGCCTGACCGGCATGTCGGTGCTGGCCTCGGGCGCCGTGGTCCAGATCTACAACCCTGTGGCGCTGGCCAACGTCTATGGCGACGAGGTGCGCGCCCGGACCGAAGAGGCCGAGCGTGCCGCCGGCCAGGGCGACGGCGAAGCCGTGCCAGCCAGCGCGGGACCGGTCTCGGTGCCGCTGGTGCTGGTGGTGGACGACTCCATCACCGTGCGCCGCGTCACCCAGCGCCTGCTGCAGCGCGAAGGCTACCGCGTGGCCCTGGCGGCCGACGGCCTGCAGGCCATGGAGCGCCTGGCCGAGGAGCGCCCGACCCTGGTGCTGTCCGACATCGAGATGCCGCGCATGGACGGCTTCGACCTGCTGCGCAACATCCGCGCCGACGAGGCCCTGCGCGACCTGCCCGTGGTCATGATCACCTCGCGCATCGCCCAGAAGCACCGCGAGATGGCGCGCCAGCTGGGCGCCAACCACTACCTGGGCAAGCCCTACTCGGACGAGGAACTGCTGGGCCTGATCCAGCACTATTCCCTGCAAGGGAACAGCACCCAGCCTGCGCCGCTGTCACTGCAGACGGAGACGCAGGTGCTGGGCGAAGAGGCCTGAGCCTCGGCGGCCAGCCCTCGCCCCGCAAAAAAGGAGCAGCCAGCGCTGCTCCTTTTTTCTTGGCTCCGGTGTCTTTGCACCGGCTTCCTTCAGCCCGCCTGCTTGACCACGCCATAGCGGGCCAGCGTGCGCTCGCGCGCGGCTGCGTGGTCCACCACGGGATGGGGGTAGTCCGTGCCCAGCACCACGCCGGCCTCGGCCAGCTCCAGCGGCCGGGCCTGCCAGGGCGCGTGGCGCAGCGCGGCGGGCAGGCGGGCCAGTTCGGGCACGTAGCGCTCGATGAAGCGCGCGTCGGCATCGAACTTCTGGCTTTGCGTGATGGGGTTGAAGATGCGGAACCAGGGCTGGGCGTCGCAGCCCGTGGAGGCCGCCCACTGCCAGCCGCCATTGTTGGCCGCCAAGTCGAAGTCGTTGAGCTGGCGCGCAAACCAGGCTTCGCCCCGGCGCCAGTCTATGCCCAGATCCTTGACCAGGAAGCTGGCCGCCACCATGCGCAGCCGGTTGTGCATGTAGCCCGTGGTGTTGAGCTGGCGCATGGCGGCATCGACCAGCGGATAGCCGGTGCGGCCCTCGCACCAGGCGGCGTACAGCGCATCGGCCTCGGGGCCGGTATCCCACACGATGGCGTCGTAGGCGGGCTTGAAGCTAGCGTGCACCACGTGCGGATGGTGGGCCAGGATCTGGAAATAGAAGTCGCGCCAGACCAGCTCCGACAGCCAGGTGGCGGCGCCCTCGGCATCATGGGGCTGGCTCTGCGTCTGCTCCCAGGCCAGCCTTGCCAGGCGGCGGATGGAGACCGTGCCGAAGCGCAGGTGCACGCTCAGGTAGCTGGGGCCCTTGACGGCGGGAAAGTCGCGCGCCTGCCTGTAGCGCGGCAGGCGCGGCAGGAAGTCGGCCAGCAGTTCCTCGGCGCCGGCGCAACCCGTGGGCAGGCGCAGGCCGTCCAGCGTGCCGGCTTCGAAGCCCAGGTCGGCTGCGGTGGGCACGGCGCGGCGCTCGCCTTCGGGGCGTGGCGCCAGGCGCTCGGGCAGGTCGCGCTCGCTGGGATAGGCGGACAGGAAGAAGGGCGTGACCTGGCGCAGCCAGGCGTTCTTGTACGGGGTGAACACCGAGAACGGCGCGCCGGCCTGGGTCAGCACCTCGTCGCGCGCAAAGACCATGTGGTCCTTGAAGCTGTGCAGGGCCACGCCCTCGGCGGCCAGGGCCTGGCGCACGCGGGCATCGCGGGCCAGGGCGTCGGGCTCGTCGTCCCAGTTGCAGAACACGGCCTGGGCGCCGAGCTGCCGGGCCAGGTCCGGGATCTGCTCAGCGGGCCGGCCGCGGCGCACGATGAGGCCGGTGTCGGCGTGGCCCGAGGCCTCGCGCAGCGCATCGTCCAGGCCCGCCAGGCTCTGGCAGATGAACTCCACGCGCCGGTCGGCACGGGGCAGGGGGGCGAGGATGTCGTCGTCGAAGATGAACACGCAATGCACCTGCCGGCACTGGCGCAGCGCATGGTAGAGGGCGGCATGGTCGGACAGGCGCAGGTCGCGCCGCAGCCAGACCAAGCCCACAGGGTAAGAAGGTGGCATGGATCGCCGGTAAAATCCGTCGTTATGTCTGCTGAAACTGCGCCTATCAATCTGACGCACCACTTCCTGATTGCCATGCCTGGCCTGGAAGACGAAGCGTTCTCGCGCAGTGTGATCTACCTGTGCGAACACAGCGAGCGCGGTGCGCTCGGTCTGATTATCAACAAGCCCTCGCAGCTTACGCTGGAAGGCCTGCTGGAAAAGGTGGATCTGGCCCTGGGTCGCGAGGACCTTCGCGGCAACCGCGTCTTCAACGGCGGACCCGTGCAGACCGATCGCGGCTTTGTGCTGCACGACCCCATGGTCATCGAAGGCGCGCCCGACGACGAGTCCGCCTACGCCTCGACCATGACCATCCCCGGCGGCCTGGAGATGACCACCTCCAAGGACGTGCTCGAAGCCCTGTCCGACGGCGCAGGCCCCAAGCGCCTGCTGGTCACCCTGGGCTATGCGTCCTGGGGCGAGGGACAGCTGGAGTCGGAGCTGGCCGAAAACGCCTGGCTCACGGTGGGCGCCGACGCCAACGTCATCTTCGACACCCCGGTCGACGACCGCTATGACCGCGCCCTGGGCCTGCTGGGCCTGCAGCGCTGGATGATCTCGCCCGAGGCGGGGCGCGCATGAGCCTGCCCGCTCCCGAGTCCCAGGCAGCAGCGGCAGCCGGCACGGCCGTGCCGCCCACCGTTCCCTCCCATTTCCAGAGTTTCGTGGCCTTCGATTTCGGGGCCAAGCGCACGGGCTGCGCCGTGGGCACGCGCATGCTGCGCTCGGCCAACCCGCTGCCCACCATCCGCGCCGAGGCCGGCGAGGCCCGCCTGGCCCAGGCCGGCGAGCGCATCAAGGAGTGGCAGCCCGATGCGCTGGTCATCGGCGTGCCCTACCACCCCGACGGCAATGCGCACGAGAACACGGCGCGGGCGAAGAAATTCGGCCGCCAGCTCAAGAGCCGCTTCGGCCTGCCTGTCTACGAGGTGGACGAGCGCTACAGCACCACCGAGGCCCTGGCCGGTGGCGCAAGGGATGCCGATGCGGCCTCGGCCTGCATCATTCTTGAACAGTTTTTGAGGAGTCTTCCATGAGTGAATCCATTGCGGGAGCCGGCAGCCTGGTGCTGGACGCCGAGGCCCTGTACCGCGAACTGCTGCGCGGCGTGCGCAGCCTCATGGGGCCTGAAACCCGCCTGGCCGGCATCACCTCGGGCGGCGCCTGGCTGGTGGAGCGGCTGCACAGGGACCTGAACCTGCCCGGCAACCCCAGCGTGCTGTCCTCGGCCCTGCACCGCGACGACTTCGCGCAGCGCGGCATGGCCACCAGCGCCCAGACGCAGATCGACTTTGACGTCAACGGCGCCGACATCCTGGTGCTGGACGACGTGCTCTACACCGGCCGCACCGTGCGCGCCGTGCTCAACGAACTCTATGACTACGGCCGCCCGGCCTGCGTGCGCCTGGCGGTGCTGGTGGACCGGGGCGGACGCGAGCTGCCCTTCCAGGCCGACTTTGCCGCGGCGCGCATCGCGCTGCCGGCCGACCGCCTGCTGTCGCTGGCGCGCGATGACGCCGGCGTCTTCCAATTCCGCATCCAAGAGGCCTGACCGTGCTGTACAAGCGCAATCCCCAGCTCAACAAGAACGGCGAACTGATCCACCTGCTGTCCACCGAAGGACTGTCCAAGGACATCCTCACCCACATCCTGGACACGGCGGCCAACTTCGTCAGCGTCAATGACCGCGAGGTCAAGAAGGTGCCGCTGCTGCGCGGCAAGAGCGTGTTCAACCTGTTCTTCGAGAACAGCACGCGCACGCGCACCACGTTCGAGATCGCGGCCAAGCGCCTGTCGGCCGACGTGTTCAACCTGGACATCGCGCGCAGCTCGGCCAGCAAGGGCGAGTCGCTGCTGGACACCATCGCCAACCTCTCGGCCATGGCCGCCGACATCTTCGTCGTGCGCCACAGCGAGTCGGGTGCGCCCTACCTCATCGCCCAGCATGTGGCGCCCCATGTCCACGTGGTCAATGCCGGCGACGGCCGCCACGCCCACCCCACGCAGGGGCTGCTGGACATGTACACCATCCGCCACTACAAGAAGGACTTCGCCAACCTGCGCGTGGCCATCGTGGGCGATGTGCTGCACTCGCGCGTGGCCCGTTCCGACATCCATGCGCTGACCACGCTGGGCGCGGCCGAAGTGCGCGTCGTCGGCCCGCGCACGCTGGTGCCGCCGGACCTGGCGCAGATGGGCGTGCGCGTCTTCCACACGCTGGAAGAGGGCATCCGGGACTGCGACGTGATCATCATGCTGCGCCTGCAGAACGAGCGCATGAGCGGCGCCCTGCTGCCGTCCAGCCAGGAATACTTCAAGAGCTTCGGCCTCACGGCCGAGAAGCTGCGCCTGGCCAAGCCGGACGCCATCGTCATGCACCCGGGACCCATCAACCGCGGCGTGGAGATCGACTCCGAAGTGGTCGATGGCCCGCAGGCCGTGATCCTGTCGCAGGTGTCCTTCGGCATCGCGGTCCGCATGGCCGTCATGTCCATCGTCGCCGGCAACGAGGCTTGAAATGAAGCACCCCCTGAGCGACTGCGTCGCTTCCCCCTCTCTCGCTACGCGGGAGGGGGGCGTACGGGCAGCCGGCGACGCCCTCGCTGCAGGGCGGCCTTTGCTCGGCGTCCCTGAGATGGGCCATGCTTTTTCCATGCCCGGTGTCCTGGACTGAGTCCAGGCGCTTTTTGTGAATGCAAATGTTTTTGATCGCCGCAGGCCGCAGCCCATGCGCCGCCTGCGGTCTACGGGGTAGCAAACCATGAAGATACTCATCCGCAACGGCCGAGTGATGGACCCGGCACGGGGCCTGGACCAGCAGGCCGACGTGGCCATCGACGGCGGCAAGGTGCTGGCCATCGGCAAGGCGCCCGAGGGATTTGCCGCAGAACGCGAGATCGATGCTGCCGGCTGCTGGGTGCTGCCGGGCCTGGTCGATCTGGCCGTGCGCCTGCGCGAGCCCGGCCACGAGCACGAAGGCATGCTGCAGTCCGAGATGGCCGCCTCGGTGGCCGGTGGCGTGACCAGCCTGGTCTGCCCGCCTGATACCGATCCCGTGCTCGACGAGCAGGGCCTGGTGGAGATGCTCAAGTTCCGCGCCGAGAAGCTGCACCAGTCGCGCCTGTTCCCGCTGGGCGCGCTGACGCTGGGCCTCAAGGGCGAGGTGCTGACCGAGATGGCCGAGCTGACCGAGTCCGGCTGCATCGGCTTCGGCCAGGCCGAGGTGCCCATGACCAGCACCCAGACCCTGCAGCGCGCCCTGGCGTATGCGGCCACCTACGGCTACACCGTGTGGCTGCGCCCGCAGGAGCTGTACCTGGGCAAGGGCGTGGCTGCCAGCGGCCCGCTGGCCACGCGCATGGGCCTGTCCGGCGTGCCCGTGGCGGCCGAGACGATTGCCCTGCACACCATCTTCGAGCTGATGCGCGGCACCCAGGCGCGCGTGCACCTGTGCCGCCTGTCCAGCGCCGCAGGCGTGGAACTGGTGCGCCGTGCCAAGGCCGAAGGCCTGCAGGTCACGGCCGACGTGTCCATCAACTCGCTGCACCTGACCGATACCGACATCGGCTACTTCGACAGCAGCGCCCGCGTCACGCCGCCGCTGCGCCAGCAGCGCGACCGCGATGCGCTGTCTGCCGCGCTGGCCGATGGCACCATCGACGCCCTGGTCTCCGACCACACGCCCGTCGATGAGGATGCCAAGGTCCTGCCCTTTGCCGAGGCCGAGCCCGGCGCCACGGGCGTGGAGCTGCTGCTGTCGCTGGCCGTCAAGTGGTCGCAGGACGGTGGCGTGCCTTTGAACCGTGCCCTGGCCGCCATCACGGCATCGCCCGTGCAGGTGCTGGGCTCGTCTCTGGGCGAGCTGCAGGGACAGCTGGGCCGGCTGGCCGAGGGCGGCGTGGCCGACCTGTGCATCGTCGATCCGCAGGCGGCCTGGACGGTCAAGCCCCAGGAGCTGGCCAGCCAGGGCAAGAGCACGCCCTTCGGCGGCTACGAACTGCCGGCCCGCGTGCGCTGCACGCTGGTCGACGGCCATATCGCTTACGAACGCCGCTGAACATGAGCCGTCTGCGCAGGGGAGGGCGCGCCACGCTGCGCGCAGCGCGCCTGTTCGGCCATGTGTGCAAGGGGCTGTGGATCGTGGCCCTGCGCTTTCCGCAGCTGCCCGAGGAGCGCCAGCACGCCCATGTGCAGGCCTGGGCCCTGCAGTTGCTGGCCCATGCGGGCGTGCGCCTGGATATCCAGGGCGAGCCGCCGAGCCAGGGCCCCATGCTCATGGTCAGCAACCATATTTCCTGGCTCGACATTCCCGTGCTGCATGCGGCGCGGCATTGCCGCTTCATCTCCAAGTCCGACGTCAAGGGCTGGCCGCTGATCGGCACGCTGGCCACGGCGGCGGGCACGCTGTACATCGAGCGCACCTCGCGCCGCGATGCCCGGCGCATGGTGCAGAGCATGGAGGAATCCCTGCAGCGCCGCGAGATCCTGGCCATCTTCCCCGAAGGTACGACGGGCGACGGCCGCAAGCTGCTGCCCTTCCATGCCAATTTGCTGCAGGCGGCCGTGCAGATCGGTGCGCCCGTGCTGCCCGTGGGCCTGCGCTTCATCGACGGCGCCACCGGGCAGATCAGCCACGCGCCCAGCTACGAGGGCGATGAAACCCTGCTGGGCTCCATCTGGCGCACGCTGTGTGCCGACGACCTGGTCGCCGCCGTCCACTATGGCCAGCCGCAGACGGCCGATGGCCGCGACCGCCGCGTCTGGGCCCAGGACCTGCATGCCGAGGTGGACCGGCTGCGCCAGGCCTGAACCTTGCCAGCGACATGACAGACACCTTCTCGCTTCGGCCCTCGCGGCCTGATGACCTTCCCGCCCTGAACGCCGTGCTCTGGGCCACCTACGACAGCACCTGGAAGCCGCAACTGACGGCGGACAAGGATGCGCGGTTCCGCGCCTCGGGCCGCACCGCGCAGTACGTGCAGTCGCGCGGCCACCTGTTCTGGGTGGCCGAGTGCGATGGCGTGGTGGCAGGCTTCGTGGACCGCGTGGATGACTTCATCGGCGCCCTGCATGTGCTGCCGGCCTGGCAGGGGCGCGGCGTGGGCCGTGCGCTGCTGGCCCACGCGGAACAGGCCATGCGCGCCGACGGCCACGCCCAGGTGCGGCTGGAGACCGACAGCTTCAACACCCAGGCCCTGGGCTTTTACACGGCGCAGGGATATGCCACGCTGGACACCTATCCCGACGAGGAATGGGACTGCGGCCTGACCACGGTGCTCATGGGCAAGCCGCTGGCCTGAAGGCCAGGGCGGAGCAGGCCTGCCCTCAGTTGCTGTAGGGCTGTCGCTCCAGCACCAGGTTGGCGAAGTCCTCCACCAGGTCGGCGCCCAGTTCCTCGATGGCGTCGTCCTCCTCGTCAAAGGCCCAGACCACGCGGATGTCCGTGCCCTTTTGCCCGGCCTGGTCCAGCAGCGCGAACAACGAGCGCAGGCCCATGGTGGAGGCGCTGTTGATGTACTGCAGCTTCATCTCGGCCACGAAGCGAGGAGGCTGGCTGGCCTCGAAATACCGGCCCAGCATGGACAGGATGGGGTTGAAGAAGGGCAGGGGGTTTTCGGGATAGCACTCGCCTTCGATGCGCAGAAGCTGCTCGGCCGGCGAGAAGACCACTTCGGGCGTGACGGAGGTGCGTTCGGATTTCAATGCTTGCATGGCGGCAGGTCGGTTCGTTGAAGGACGCCCGGCGTTCAGATCAGCGCCTTGACGTGGAATACGGCATGGGGCGCGGTCTCGGCGGCGTCCTCTCCCGTGGCGATGTGGTACTGCAGCGGTGCCGAGGCATCGCGCGCAATGGTCAGCCAGCCCAGGCCCGCGCCCCGGCTGATGTCGTCGCTGGTGCCGTGGTCCGTGTTGTGCAGCTGGGCCTTGTAGGCGGCCTTGATCTCGGCCAGGCTCATGGCGCGCACGGCATCCAGCTTGGCGGCCAGGCGCGGCACATGCTCGCTGCGCACGGCATTGCTGCAGGCGATCCAGAAGCGGGCCGGCGCCGGCTCGGCGCCCGCCTCCTGGGCGCAGGCCAGCGCATCGATGCGGCCCACGCCGATGGCGCCCTGTGGCACGGGCGCGCTGAGCGCCTGGCGGGGGCCGGTGTCGGCCGCAGGCAGGGGCGCTGCGTAGTGCAGCACGTTCTGCGCCATCTCGATGAAGGTGGAAAACAGCTTGCGCTTGGCGCTGCTCGATCCGTCCTCGCTGGCCAGGCGGCTCTTGAGCGTGTCGGCCGCCGCCTGGATCACATTGGGGTTGAAGGTGCCCGCGTAGTACAGCAGCAGGCCGTTGTGCTCGGCCTGGGCGCGCAGCTGAGCGAATTCGGCCGGGCTCATGGCTGGCCTTGCACGCAGGTGGCGGGCTGCAGGGCCTGGTTGCGCCAGACCAGCAGAGACACATCGTCGCGCCGGCGCTGCGTGCCCTGCCACTGGGCGAAGGCCTGCCGGAACTCGGCGCAGGCCTGGGCGGCGGGGCGGTCCTGCTGCTCGTGCAGGAAGCGCGCCAGGCGCTTTCTGCCGTGGGCGATCTGGCGCGGGCCGCCCAATTGGTCGATGACGCCATCGGTGGCCACCATCAGCAGCGAGCCGGGCGCGACCTCCAGCTCCTGCGTGCTCCAGGCCGCGTCGTCGGGCGTGGTCGCATAGCCTATGCCCAGCTTGTCGCCGGCATGGATCTGCACCTGGGCCGCCTCCTGCACGCCGGGCGGCGCCACCAGCAGGTCCAGCCGGGCCGATGCAAAGCGCAGTTGCGTGCCGCAGGGCGACTGCAGGAACAGCGCGGCGTCCAGGCCATCGCTGGAGGTCTTCTCCGCCGGCAGGCCGTCGGCGGGGGCCGCTGGTGCGCCCCAGGCCGGCTGGGCGTCGCGGGTGCGCTGCTGCAGCACGCGCTTGATGTAGCGGTTCATCTGGCCCAGCAGGGCGCCGGGGTCGATGGCGGTGCCGGTGCCGGTTCCAGTGCCGATACCTGCAGGCGCCACGGCCTGTTCGAGGAAGGACAGGGCAATCAGCGTCATGAAGGCGCCCGGCACGCCGTGGCCCGTGCAGTCGAACATGCAGCCCAGCAGGCCCTGCGGTGTGGCACGGAAGAAATACGCATCGCCGCCCACCACGTCGCGCGGCTCCCACAGCAGGCCGTGGTCGGCCAGCTGGCTGGCCAGCACGCGGTCGGATTCGACCAGGTGCGAGCGCTGGATCAGGCTGGCGTAGTCGATGCTGGCCATGAGCTGGCGCGTCTTGTCGGCCTCGATGTCTGACATGGCGGCCATCAGCGCGTGGCCCGTGCCTATGCCTGCGTAGCGGCCTTCCTCGACGGTGATGAAGCCGTCCTTGAGCACGCGGCTGCCGCTGGCCAGCGCCTGCTGCACCAGCTGGTCGATGGGCAGGCCGGCCGCCACCACCATGGGCGCGGTGTCGGTGAATACCAGGCAGCTGCGGCGGCCGAACACGTCGCGCGCAAAGGGCCGCGCGTACTGCTCCATGAAGCGCTGGCGGTTGATCAGGCCCAGCGGCCGGTCGTCGGCCACCACGGCCAGGGTTTCGAGCAGGGGCTGCTCGCTGAACAGCCGGTGCACGTCCTCGTTGCTGGTGTCGGGGGGAATCGGCGCCGTGGGCTGGCTGAGCTGGCCTGCGCGGGCCAGCAGGCGTGGCGCGGCGGGCGCAGGGGCAAGCGCCGGAACCGGTGTCGGAGCAGATGCAGCGTGCTGCGTGGAGGAGGGGTCCAGAGCAAACATGGGTGGCCTTGAATTGTCACAAGATGTGACAGATTCTGGGTTTCACCCATGACCGTCGGATGACAAAGGCCTGGACGGCGCGGCGGCGGCCGCCTGCTCAGGCCGCTGCGGTCTGCGCAGTGCCCTGTCTCTAGCGCGGGAAGGCGACCACGTGATTCATGTCCAGCCGTATGCCCACCCACTCGCCCACCGCATGGTCGTGGTGGCTGGGCACATGGGCCAGCACGCTGTGGCCGCTGGCCAGCTCCAGCGTGTAGAGGAACTCCGAGCCGCGAAACGCCTTGCGCAGGATGCGCGCCTGCACGGGCGAGGCATCGTCGTGCACCACATCGTCGGCGCGCAGCAGCACATCGCACTCGCCGTCCGCAAACTGCGCAGGCAGCGGGCAGGTGGCCGGATCGACCAGATCGCCCAGCGCCGTGCGCGCCACCACGCCGCCGGCACCGCTGGGCGCCAGCGTGGCCGGCACGAAGACGCCGTGGCCGATGAAGTCCGCCACGAAGCGCGTGGCTGGCCGGTGGTACAGCGAATAGGCGTCGTCCCACTGCTGCAGCTGCCCCTGGTGGACCACGCCGATCATGTCGCCGATGGCAAACGCCTCCAACTGGTCGTGCGTGACGAACAGGGCCGTGGCGCCTGCGGCCTTGAGGATGCCGCGCACCTCATGCGCCAGGCGCTCGCGCAGGTCCACGTCGAGGTTGGAAAACGGCTCGTCCAGCAGCATCAGCTGCGGGCTGGGCGCCAGCGCGCGGGCCAGCGCCACGCGCTGCTGCTGGCCGCCTGACAGCTCGTGCGGAAACCTTCCTGCACTGCCGGCCAGGCCCACCAGCTCCAGCACCTCGGCCACGCGCTCGGCCTGGCGCGCCTTGGGCAGATGGTGGATGCCGAAGGCCACGTTGCGGCCCACGTTCAGATGGGGGAACAGCGCATAGTCCTGGAACACCATGCCTATGCGCCGCTGCTCGGGAGGGAGCGAGAAATCCGCGCTGCCCACGAGCTGGCCGTCGATGCGGATCTCGCCGCCGCTCACGGGCTCCAGGCCCGCCACGGCACGCAGCAGCGTGGTCTTGCCGCAGCCCGAGGGGCCGATGAGCACGCCGATGTCGCCAGCGGCCAGATTCAGCGTGACGCCCTGCACGGCAGGCCTGTCGCGGCCCGGGTAGCGCACCTCGAGTTGGGAGACGGTCAAAAACATGCGGCGATTGTAGAACCGCGCAAATGAATAGAATTCGCATTTGCATTGGCGGGCCAGGGGCATGCCCGGAGCCCGCCGACTCCAGCAGCCCGCAGGCACGTCCGGTCTCGGCGGCACCTCGGCCCACAGGCCGGTGGCTGCCGCGGAGCCCGGCCCGTTCCATAGCCCGGCAGCCAGATCCTCACCCTCATCCTCTAGCCGAGACCTCCGCTTTGCGCCGTCTGTCGTCCGTACTCCGCTCCCTTCCCCTGCTCCTGCTGGCCCTGGTGCTGATGCTGCCCGTGCTGGCCGTGCTCGGCTCCTGGCTGCCTCTGGGGCAGGGCGATGCCCTGGCCGGCTCCATCCTGCGCGAGATGGCGGCCACCGTGCTGCCCGGCTATCTGTGGACCACGGTCTGGCTGGGCCTGCTGGTGGCGCTGGGCGCGGCCATCGTGGGCACGGGCACGGCGGCGGCCGTGACGCTGTTCGACTTCCGGGGCCGGCGTCAGCTGGAATGGCTGCTGCTGCTGCCGCTGGCCATGCCGGCCTATGTCACTGCCTATGCCTATACCGACTTCCTGCAGTTCAGCGGCCCGCTGCAGACCTGGCTGCGCGACACCTATGGCCTGGAAGGCCGGCTCCTGCCCGAGGTGCGCAGCCTCGGCGGCGCGGTCTGGGTCTTCATCTTCTCGCTCTACCCGTATGTCTACCTGCTGGCGCGCACCGCGCTGGGCGAGCGCGCCGCGCACCTGATGGAGGCCGCGCGCCTGATGGGTGCGCCGCTGTCGCGGCGCATCTGGTCGGTGGCGCTGCCGCTGGCGCGCCCGGCCGTGGCCGCTGGCGTGGCCCTGGTGGTGATGGAGACGCTGGCCGACTTCGGCGTGGTCAGCTATTTCGGCATACAGACCTTCACCACGGGCATCTACAAGGCCTGGCTGTCCATGGACAACCGCATTGCCGCCGCGCAGCTGGCCACCTTCCTGCTGGTGCTGGTGGTGCTGCTGCTGCAGCTGGAGCTGCGCGCGCAGCGGCGCATGCGCTTCGTCACCGGCGGCGCGGGCCGTGCCGGCTCGGCCGAGGCGCAGCCGCTGCGCCTGCGCGGCTGGCGCTGCGCGCTGGCCTGGCTGGTGTGCCTGCTGCCCGTGCTCATGGGCTTTGTGGCGCCCGTGTTCTTCATGCTGCGCCCGCTGGCGGCCGACTGGTCGGTGCTGCCCTGGGACCGCTTCCTCGACTGGGCGCTCAACAGCGTGCGCCTGGGCGCCATCACCTCGGTGCTGGCCGTCATCATCGCCGTGGCCCTGGCGTTTGCCGTGCGCCGCCACAAGGAGTCGGCCGTCACGCGCGGCGTGGTGCAACTGGCCAGCCTGGGCTATGCGGTGCCGGGCGCCGTGGTCGTCGTCGGCCTGCTGCTGCCCGTGGGCTGGGTGCAGCAGGTGCGGCCCGAATGGGGTTTTGCCGGCCTGGTCACGGCCACCGCCGTGGGCATTGTCTGGGCCTACCTGGTGCGCTTTTGCGCCGTGGCCCTGCAGTCCATGCAAAGCGGCTATGCGCGCATCGCGCCCAGCCTGGACGACTCGGCCCGCATGCTGGGCACGGGCGCCTGGGGCGTGCTGTCGCGCGTGCACTGGCCGCTGCTCAGGCGCTCCACGGCAGCGGCGGCGCTGCTGGTCTTCGTCGATGTGATGAAGGAGCTGCCCGCCACCATGGTGCTGCGCCCCTTCAACAGCGATACCCTGGCCGTCGTGGCCTACCAGCTCGCGCGCGACGAACGCCTGGGCGAGGCCGCCCTGCCGTCGCTGGCCCTGGTGCTGGTGGGCCTGATCCCCGTGATCATGCTCAGCCGCACGCTGCGCGCCGAGCGCCCGGACACGGCCCGCTGAGCCTGCGCTGCCGGGTGCTGCAAAGCGCGGCCCGGCAAACCCCGCTACGCTCGCGCCATGCACGCCAGAGTCCTGCGCTATCTCGACGAAGTGGTCCGCCGCGGTTCCATCCGCAAGGCGGCCGAACATCTGCACGTGGCCCCCACGGCCGTCAACCGCCAGATCCTCGACCTGGAGGCCGAGCTGGGCACGCCCCTGTTCGAGCGCATCCACAAGCGCCTGCGCCTCACCCCGACGGGCGAGATGGTGCTGGCCCATGTGCGCGCCACGCTGCGCGAGCATGCGGCGCTGCGCGAGCGCATTGCCGAACTGCAGGGCGCGCGCAGCGGCGAGATCACCGTGGCCGCGACCACGGGGCTGGCCGGCTCGCTGCTGCCCTCGCTGGTGCATGAATTCCGCCAGCGCCACCCGGGCATCGTGGTGCGCATCATCGACCTGCCCCTGAGCGACATCGCGGCCGCCGTGGAAGGCGGCGACGCCGACCTGGGCCTGGCCTACGACCTGTCCGAACGCCCCGCGCTGCGCGCGCTGGCCACCAGCGAATGGCAGATCGGCGCCATCGTGCCGCCCCGGCATGCGCTGGCGCGCCAATCGTCCGTGCTGCTCAGCGAGTGCATAGGCCATCCGCTCATCCTGCCCGCGCCGCCGCTGTCCATCCGCAGCCTGCTGGACGAAGCCTTTGCGCGCAACGCCATCGAGGTCACGCCCGTGGCCGAGTCCACCTCCATGGCGCTGATCCAGCGCCTGGTCATGCTGGGCGAGGGCATTGCCCTGCTCAATCCGCTGGACGTGATGGAGGAGCGCAGCCGCAATGCCCTGGTCTTCGTGCCTTTGCGCGATGCGCATCTGCGGCGGCAGACGCTGGTGCTGACCGGCCGGGCCAGGGGGCAGTTGAGCGCGGCGGGCGAGCTGATGGCCCAGTCCATCGGCCAGGCGCTGGCAAGGCTGTTTGCCGGGGGGCGGTGAGTCTTAGCACTTGTCCACTTTTTGTGGACACATCGGGCGGAATTCAGCGCTATCGGCAATGGCTTGTCCTTCCTAGACTGGCGGCTTTTCCATTTCGAAGAAGAGAACGCCATGACCTTGATCGCACTGAACGCCGATGTACTCGTCACCATGGATGCGCAGCGCCGCGAGATCCGCGACGGCGCCCTGGTGGCCGACGGCCCGGCCGTGCAATGGGTGGGCGCCACGGCCGATCTGCCGCCGCAGTACCGCCGCATGGTGGACGACGGCACGGCCCAGGTGCTGGACATGCGCGGCCGCGTGGTGATGCCGGGCCTGGTCAACACGCACCACCACATGTACCAGAGCCTCACGCGCGCCGTGCCTGCCGCGCAGGATGCGGAGCTGTTCTCGTGGCTCACCAACCTGTACATGCTGTGGTCGCACCTCACGCCGGAGATGATCCACGTCTCCACCCAGACCGCCATGGCCGAGCTGATGCTGTCGGGCTGCACCACCACCAGCGACCACCTGTACCTGTATCCGAATGGCGCTCGGCTGGATGACTCCATCGCCGCGGCGCAGCAGGTTGGCATGCGCTTTCATGCGGCGCGCGGCTCCATGAGCCTGGGCCGCAGCAAGGGCGGCCTGCCGCCCGACGCGGTGGTGGAGGAAGAGGAAGCCATCCTGCGCGACAGCCTGCGCCTGATCCAGCAGTACCACGACAGCGCACGCCACTCCATGCTGCGCGTGGTGCTGGCGCCATGCTCGCCGTTCTCGGTGACGCGCGAGCTGATGCGCGAGTCCGCCGTGCTGGCGCGTGCGCACGGCGTGTCGCTGCACACCCACCTGGCCGAGAACGACAACGACGTCGCCTTCTCTCGCGAGAAATTCGGCCTCACTCCCGCGCAGTACGCAGAAAGCCTGTGCTGGGTCGGCCCCGATGTCTGGCATGCCCACTGCGTCAAGCTCGATGCTGAGGGCATTGCGCTGTTCGCGCGCACGGGCACGGGCGTGGCGCATTGCCCGTGCTCCAACATGCGCCTGGCCTCGGGCATCGCACCCGTGCGCACCATGCGCGATGCGGGCGTGCCCGTGGGCCTGGGCGTGGACGGCAGCGCCTCCAACGACGGCGCCCACATGCTGGGCGAGGCGCGCCAGGCCCTGCTGCTGCAGCGCGTGGGCCACGGCCCTGCCGCCATGGGCGCGCGCGAGGCGCTGGAGATCGCCACGCTGGGCGGCGCGCGCGTGCTGGGGCGCGACGACATCGGCGCGCTGGCGCCGGGCATGTCGGCCGACTTCGTGGCCTTCGACATGTCGGGCGTGGGCTACGCGGGCGCAGGCCATGACCCCGTGGCCGCGCTGGTGTTCTGCACGCCCACCGACGTGTCCACCAGCGTCATCAACGGCCGTGTCGTGGTCCGCGACGGGCTGCTGCTCACCGCCGACCTGCCGCGCGTGCTGACCCGCCACCGCGAGCTGGCCCGCACGCTGTTCGAGCGCGCAGCGGGCCACTGACATCTCCCTGCAGCGCGGCAGGCCGGCACCCAGGCCATCGCGGGTGCCGACCTGCCGCGCTGCGCCATTTCCCCGAAGCATCTCCAGGAGGCTCGAAGACCCGGACAGCACTTTCAGGACCCCCACCCTTTTCCGGCACCACTGCCCCGACATACATACAAGCGCCTCTGAAGAGGCCAACGGCCAGGACACAAGGAGACAAGACAATGGAACAACTGCTTTACAAGGTGGAAGACCGACCGCCAATGCTCATCACCACGGTGCTTCTGTCGCTGCAGCACCTGCTGGCGGCGCTGGGCGGCATCATCGCCGTGCCCCTGGTCTTCGGCGGGGCGCTCAAGCTGCCGGCCGACCAGATCGTGGCGCTGGTGAATGCAGCGCTGCTGGGCTCGGGCGTGGTCACCATCGTCCAGTGCAGGGGGGTGGGGCCCGTGGGCATACGGCTGCCCTGCGTCATGGGCACCAGCTTCGCCTTCGTGGGCGCGGGCATCAGCGTGGGGCTGGAGCATGGCGTGGCCGGCATCCTGGGCTCCTCGCTGGTAGGGTCGCTGGTGATGATCGTGGGCAGCTACTTCATGCCCGTGATCCGCCGCTTCTTCCCGCACACCGTGACCAGCGTGGTCGTGACCATGATCGGCCTGTCGCTGACCCCCGTCGCCGTGGACTGGGCTGCGGGCGGCGTGGGCCGCAGCGACTACGGCGCGATCGGCCACCTGGCCATCGCCGGCTTCGTACTGGTGCTGGTGATCGGCTTCGTGCAGTGGGGCAGGGGCATCGTCTCTGCCTCGGCCGTGGTGCTGGGCATCGCCTGCGGCTATGTGCTGTGCCTGGCGCTGGGCCTGATCGACTTCACCCAGGTGAGCGAGGCCGCGGTCTTCGCCATCCCGCAGCCGCTGACCTTCGGCATGACGTTCCCGGTGGCCGGCATCGTCGCCATGTCCATCGCCTTTCTGGTGACCATCGTCGAGACCACGGGCACCTTCATGGCCCTGGGCGCGGCCACGCAGACGCGCATCGACGGCAAGCGCCTGTCCAGCGGCATGCTGTGCGACGGCGTGGGCTCGGCCTTTGCCGCCGTGATGTCCAGCCCTCCGCTGTCCACCTTCGCCCAGAACGTGGGCGTGGTCTCGCTGACCGGCGTGGCCAGCCGCCACGTGGTCATGCTGACGGGCGTCATGCTGCTGCTGGCCGGCCTCTTTCCCGTGCTGGGCGCACTGGTGGTGACGATTCCGCAGCCCGTGCTCGGCGGCGCGGGGCTGATGATGTTTGCCATGATCATTTCTGCCGGCATCCGCATGCTCAGCGGCGCCGAGCACTCGCGGCGTGCCAGCCTGATCATCGCGGTCTCGCTGGGCTGCGGCCTGGCGGTCACGGTGCGCCCGGACCTGCTGGCCCGCATGCCTGCCTTCGTGCGCGAAGTCTTCGGCTCGGGCATTACCGTCGGCGCCCTGGTCGCGGTGGGGCTGAACCTGCTGCTGCCCGGCCGCGAGGTCGATGCCCATCCCGAGGAAGCCGTGGCCTGAGGCGCATTTTCATGGGCCTACACTGCGGCCCATGAACACCACCGCCCCCCGCACCGACATCACCATCTACCACAACAACCGCTGCAGCAACTCGCGCGGCGCGCTGGCCCTGCTGCGCGACAACGGCATAGAGCCGACCATCGTCGACTACATCGCCCAGCCCCTGGACGCTGAGCAACTGCAGGCCCTGGTCCGGCAGCTGGGCATGCCCGTGCGCGAGCTGCTGCGCAGCAAGGAAGCCGTCTTCGCCGAGCTGGGCCTGGGCGATGCATTGGCCAGCGATGCGCAGTTGCTCGCCGCCGTGGCCGAGCACCCGGTGCTGCTCAACCGCCCCATCGTCGTCACGCCCAAGGGCGCGGCGCTGTGCCGCCCGCCGGAGAAGGTGCTGGCACTGATCTGAGATGCACGGCGAGGCTTCTAAGCCTCGCCTAAGTCTGCCCCTTCAGACTTCTCCCCAACGCAGCAAGGAACGCTGCTTTTGAGGAAAGGTCTGCCATGAACAAGATTCTGTCGACTCCCCGCCCTCTGGTGCTGGCCCTGGTGGCCGCAGGTGCCATCGGCGCCCTGGGCGCCACGGGCGCCGGTCTGGTTGGTGTGGTGCATGGCGATGCGCGTGCCGCCACGTCGCTGTTTGCGCCTGCAGCACAGCCTGCTTCTGCCGCTTCTCCAGCTTCTCCCGCCGGCGCCGTGGCGGCGCCCAACTTTGCCGACATCACGGCGCGCAATGGCGCGGCCGTGGTCAACATCAGCGTGGTCGGCAGCTCGCGTGCCATGGGCGAGGACGGCGACGAGGCCGCAGCGCGCCAGGGGCAGCAGGGCGTGCCGGGCATGGACCCCAACGATCCGTTCTTTGAATTCTTCCGCCGCTTCGGCGTGCCCGGCATGCCGGGCATGGGCCAGGGCCAGCCCCAGCGCGACGTGCCCACGCGCGGCGAAGGCTCGGGCTTCATCGTCTCCAGCGACGGCCTGATCCTGACCAACGCCCACGTGGTGCGCGGCGCCAAGGAAGTGACCGTCAAGCTGACCGACCGGCGCGAGTTCAGCGCCAAGGTGCTGGGCGCCGATCCCAAGACCGACGTGGCCGTGCTGCGCATCGAGGCGAAGAACCTGCCCACGGTGTCGCTGGGCAAGACGGCCGATCTGCGCGTGGGCGACTGGGTGCTGGCCATCGGCTCGCCCTTCGGCTTCGAGAGCAGCGTGACGGCCGGCGTGGTCAGCGCCAAGGGCCGCACCCTGCCGGACGACTCCTTCGTGCCCTTCCTGCAGACCGACGTGGCCATCAACCCCGGCAACTCGGGCGGCCCGCTGTTCAATGCGCGCGGCGAGGTGGTGGGCATCAACAGCCAGATCTACTCGCGTTCGGGCGGCTACCAGGGCGTGTCCTTCGCCATTCCCATCGAGGTGGCCACGCGCGTGCAGCAGCAGATCGTGGCCACGGGCAAGGTGCAGCATGCGCGGCTGGGCGTGGCCGTGCAGGAGGTGAACCAGGCCTTTGCCGATTCCTTCAAGCTCGACCGTCCCGAAGGCGCCCTGGTGTCCAGCGTGGACAAGAACGGCCCTGCCGCCAAGGCGGGACTGGAGCCCGGCGACGTGGTGCGCAAGATCGATGGCCAGCCCATCGTGGGCTCGGGTGATCTGCCGGCCTTTGTGGGCCAGGCGCTGCCGGGCCAGAAGGTCACGCTGGAGATATGGCGCAACGGCGAGGCCCGCACGCTCAGCGCCGTGCTGGGCGATGCCAGCGACAAGGCCGCCAAGGTGGCCAAGGACAAGCCCGACGCCGGCAAGGGCAAGCTGGGCCTGGCCCTGCGCCCGCTGCAGCCCGAGGAAAAGCAGCAGATCGGCGTGAAGGACGGCCTGGTCGTTGCCGACGCCGCAGGCCCGGCGGCCGAGGCCGGCATCACGCAGGGCGATGTGCTGCTGTCCATCAATGGCTCGCCTGCCGGTGATATCGAGGCCGTGCGCGCCGCCATGGCCAAGGCCGGCAAGACCGTGGCCGTGCTGATTTGGCGCGATGGCAACAGGATATTTGTTCCCGTACGTCTCGGGTAAGCGAAAGGAGGTAAGGGACTGAAAAGCACCTGCACACTGAATTGATCGCACAGCCCCGGCACGAATGTGCCGGGGCTTATTGCATGGGGAATTCAACCGGCCAGTGGCTGGCTATTCCTGCATTCGTGCGGCAATGTGATGGTTGTATTCTGTGAATTCGCGTCCTTTTGCGTTAGCGGTGTTTCAAATTGTGACGATTTGAGATAGAGCGAATACGCTTAGACTGCCGGCCCATCCAGGCGGGCGTGCACCGTTCTGGTTTCAGGAAGAAGCGCCCGCAAGGGCCCATGGCAAAACAGGAAGGGCATGCTTTGAAGCAGGACTACAGCTTGCAGGCGGCGGGTTTGGGCGCATCGTTCGGCGCGCGCGTCATCCTGGCTGAGGTGGACTTCACGCTGCCCACCCACGGCATCACGGCCCTGCTGGGCCCCAGCGGCTCGGGCAAGTCCACGCTGCTGCGCACGCTGGCCGATCTCAATGCCGCCAATCCGCGCTTTCGCCGCTGGGGCAGCGTGCGCTACGCGGGCCAGGAATGGACCGGCGCCATGCAGGCGCCGCGCCTGGTGCAGCAGCAGGCCCGGCTGATGATGGCCAGCACCTTCGACGCCATCGTCGAGCTGGCCCGGCCCCGCCTCAAGCTCGTGCCGCATGCGCTGCGCGACTGGTGCCGCGTGCAGGTGCAGGCCTTCGGCTTTCCCGAGCTTGCGCTGATGTTCGACCAGCCGGCGCTGCAGCTGTCCCCCGTGCAGCAGCGTGCCGTGGCCATCCTGCGCGAAGCGCTGGCCGAGCCGGCCCTGTTGATGGTGGACGAGCCCACGGCAGAGCTTGAGGGCTACGAGGCCTTCGTGCTGCTGGAGCTGCTGCGCCAGGTGGCCCAGCGCACGGCCGTGCTGATGAGCACGCACCACCAGCAGCACGCACAGGCCGTGGCGCAGGACATGCTGCTGCTGGCCGGCGGCCGCATTGCCGAGGCGCAATCCATGGAGGCCTTCCAGCGTGCGCCGCTGTCGCTGGCGGGCCAGCAGTTCCTGCGCACCGGCAGCTGTGCCGTGGCCTCGCCCGATGCGCGGGCCGAAGACCTGGAGGAGGGCGTGCCCCTGCCTCCTCCGCTGCCTGCAGCGGCCGTGGCCGCGATCTCCGAATTCCTGTCGGACGCAGTGGCCGCCGAGCCTGCATCCGAACCCATGCCTGTACCTGCATCTGCGCCCGCGCCTGCACCCGGGCCTGCGCCGATACCAGCACCCGCGCCCGCACCGGCACCCGCTGCCGCAGCCCGGCCGCGCGCCGTCAATCCCTCCGTGCTGGTGGACTGGCAGCCGCTGGTGGCCGACCCGCAGGCCGTGCCGGCCAGCCGTGGCCCCAGCGGCTTTGCCTGGCTGGTGCCGGGCCGGCTGGCGGGCGCGCCGCAACCGGGCGTGGTGCAGTCCATGGACTTCGACCTGAAGGCCCTGCGCGGCTGCGGCGTCACCGTGCTGATCACGCTGACCGAAAACGACCTGCCGCAGGAGCCGCTGCAGCGCCATGGCCTGCGCAACCTGCACCTGCCGGTGCGGGACCACGAATCACCGTCGGTGGCCCAGATCCAGATGCTGCTGGCGCGCATGTCGGCCATGCTGCGCGCGGGCGAGGTGCTGGCCGTGCACTGCCTGGCCGGCCTGGGCCGCACGGGCACGGTGCTGGCCGCATGGCTGGTGCGCGAGGGCCTCACCGCCGACGAGGCGCTGCGCCGCGTGCGCCTCATCGATGCCCAGTACGTGCAGTCCCAGGCCCAGGAGGACCTGCTGTATGCGTACGAAGTGGCACTGCTGCTGAAGATGGGCTGACCGATCACATCCATTCACAAAAAAGGAAAGCTGCAATGAGCCTGGATAACGTTTTGAGCGAGGTGGCCGGTTCGGTGCCCGAATGTCTGGCCATCGGCTATGTGGATGCCGCCTCCGGCATGCTGCTGGCCATCCGCACGGTGGACTCGCATCCGCGCGAAGTCATCGATCTCGTGGCCGCTGCCACGGCCGACCTGTTCAACGGCCCCAACGTCTCGATGATCGAGAGCCTGTTCAAGAAGTCGCGCGGCCTCAAGGACGACGGCCACCACTACTTCCAGGAACTCATCGTCAACAGCGACAACCTCATCCACGTCTTCCTGCGCGGCAAGCTCATGCCCGACTACGTGGCCGTCTTCGTCTGCCGGCGCACGGCCAACCTGGGCATGGCGCTGACCAAGGCCCGCATGGCCATGCCGAAGATTGAAGCGGCGGTGTGACCGCCGCTCACCCCCTGAGTCGCTGCGCGCCTTCCCCCTCTCTAATCGCTTCGCGAAGGAGGGGGACGACAGCCTCGCGGCGGGGCGGCGCGGCCGGCTTAGGCCCTTGCTCGCTGTCCCTGACGTTTGAGCGCGCCAGTTTCGGGCGGCATGTGCCTCAGAACTGAGCCAGCCGTCCAGGGAGCTATTCTTCTGCCATGCGCTTACTGCTTGTCGAAGATGACGCCATGATCGGCGAGGCCGTGCAGACCCTGCTGCGCGGCGAGGGCCATGCGGTGGACTGGGTCCGTGACGGCCTGCAGGCCGATGCGGCCCTGTGCCCCGGCCCGGGTGGCGGCCATGGCTATGACATGGTGCTGCTGGACCTGGGCCTGCCGGGGCAGGACGGTTTGCAGGTGCTGCGCCGCCTGCGCGGGCGCCGCGACCGCACGCCGGTGCTGGTGGCCACGGCGCGCGATGCCGTGCGCGACCGCATTGCCGGGCTGGATGCGGGGGCCGACGACTACGTGGTCAAACCCTATGACCTGGACGAGCTGCTCGCGCGGCTGCGTGCGCTGGCGCGCCGGGCGTCGGGCGCAATGGATCCGCTGTACGAGCGCGAAGGCGTGCGGCTCAATCCCGCCACGCGCGAGGCCAGTGTCGAGGGGCGCGACGTGGTGCTCTCGGGCCGCGAATGGGCGGTGCTGGAGACGCTGCTGGCGCGCCCGGGCAGCACGCTGTCGCGCCAGCAGATCGAGGACAAGCTCTACGGCTGGGGCGACGAGGTCAGCAGCAACGCCATCGAGGTCTACATCCACGGCCTGCGCAAGAAGCTGGGCGCGGGGCTGATCCTCAATGTGCGCGGCGTGGGCTACATGGTGCCCAAGCCATGACGGCGCCGGCTTCCTCTGTCATCGCCCGGCTGCGCGGCCGCCTGCCCGGCGCACTGGGCACGCGGCTGCTCATGTTCCTGGGCGCGGCCATCGTGCTCACGGCGCTGCTGCAGGGCCTGCTGGCCTACCGCAACGCGCTGCTGCAGACCGACACCCTGTTCGACTACCAGATGCAGCAGACCGCCTTCGCGCTGCGCGCCGGCCTGCCGGTGGATGCGCGCGGCAGGCCCCAGGGCACGCCGCCCGAGGATGAGAACCACGAATTCATCGTCCAGGTCTGGACCAACGAGGGCCTGCGCATTTTCGAGTCCGCGCTGGGTGCGGCATTGCCGCAGATGGCCGTGCTGGGCTTTGCCGATGTGCCCGCGCGCGGCACCGTCTACCGCGTGTTCTCGCTGCAGACGCGCTCGCAGGTGATCCAGGTGGCGCAGGACATGCGCGTGCGCCGCACGCTGGCGCGCGATGCCGCCTGGCAAAGCCTGCTGCCCATCGCCTTGCTGGCGCCCGTGCTGGCGCTGGCCGTGTGGTGGGTGGTGCGCAGTTCGCTGGCGCCCGTGCAGCGCGTGCGCCGCGAGCTGGCCGCGCGCCGCCCGCAGGACCTGGCCCCCGTGCCTGCCGAGGGCCTGCCCGACGAGGTGCGGCCCCTGGTGGCCGAGCTCAACGCGCTGCTGCAGCGCGTGGGCCAGGCCTTCGAGGCGCAGCAGCACTTCGTGGCGGACGCCGCGCACGAGCTGCGCTCTCCGCTGGCCGCGCTCAAGCTGCAACTGGTGGCCTTGCAGCGCGCGCCCGATGAGGCCGCGCATGACGAGGCCGTGCAGCGTCTTTCGGCCGGCATAGACAGGGCCACACGGCTCGTCGAACAATTGTTGACATTGGCGCGGCAGGAAGCCCAAGGCACGGTACAAGGCACGGCCCCCGGCGTGCAAGGCATGCAGGGCCGGCACGACGCTGCCACGGCCGCACCTGCCGACGTGGACCTGCGCGAGGTGGTGGAGCAGGCCCTGGCAGACCAGGCCGTGGCCGCCCAGCAGCATGGCCTGGACATGGGCCTGAGCGAGTCCCCGCAACTGCGGCAGTCCTTTGCCGTGGCGGGCGACGCACAGTCCTTGCAGATGCTGGTGCGCAACCTGCTGGACAACGCCGTCAAGTACGTTCCGCAAGGCGGCCGCGTCGATGTCGGCTGGCGCAGCGATGCCCAGGGCCGCGCGCTGGTGGTCGAGGACTCGGGCCCCGGCATTGCCGAAAGCGAGCGCGAACTGGTGCTGCGGCGCTTTGTGCGCGGGCCTTCAGCGGCTTCTGCGGGCCAGCAGGCGCAGGGCAGCGGACTGGGCCTGGCCATCGTGCAGACCATTGCCCAGCGGCATGGAGCACGCCTGCTGCTCGACCGCTCGCCCACGCTGGGCGGCCTGCGCGTGCAGGTGATATGGCCGCCTGTGTCGGCCTGCTGACAGCGGCGCGTGGCGCGCAGGCTTATCGGCCTGCAGCGCGGCCGGGATGCTTCCCGCCTGCGTCTGGCCGGGTCACAATCCCCAAATTGGTGCCGGCCCGCCTGCCTTCCCATTCCCTCATCAGGCGCGCGGGCAGTCTGCTTCCGTCGTCATTTCGAGAGGTATTTCATGGAGTCCCTTGTCCAGCGCCTGTCCCAGTCCGTGACCCAGGCGCATTCTCTGGAAGAGTTGACGCGGCCCCTGCTGCAAATGCTCGAAGAGAGTACGCATCTGGAGTCCACCTATCTCACCACCATCAACGAAGAACAGGGCCAGCAGCGCGTGCTGTACGCGCGCAACGCGAGCGAGATGCAGATTCCCGAAGGCCTGGTCGTCCCCTGGGGCGACACGCTGTGCAAGCGCGCCCTGGACGAAGGCCGCATGTACACGCCCGATGTCGGTGCCTGCTGGGGCGACTCCGAGGCCGCGCGTGAACTGGGCATTCGCACCTACGCCAGCGCCCCGGTACGCTTTTCCGACGGCCAGCTCTACGGCACGCTGTGCGCGGCCAGCAAGACCTCCCAGGCGTTGAGCACCGAGGCCCAGGGCCTGCTGCGCCTGTTCGCCAACCTCATCGCCGAGCGCGTGGAGCGCGAGCAGCTCATCACCAGCCTGAGCAAGGCCAACCAGGAGCTGGCGGCACTGGCCTTGCTGGACCCGCTGACCGGCCTGCCCAACCGGCGCTGCCTCACCGACGAGCTGGGCCGGCTCATTGCACGCTGCGCACGCAGCCAGGAATGCGTGGTGGTGGGCTTCATCGACCTGGACCGCTTCAAGAACGTGAACGACGAGCACGGCCACGAGGCCGGCGACGCACTGCTGCGCGCCATGGGAGAGCGCCTGTCCTCCCATCTGCGCAGCGCCGACATGCTGGCGCGCTTCGGCGGTGACGAGTTCGTCTTCATCGGCGTGGGCCCGCTGTTTGGCAGCGAGGCCGACGCCGTATCGCGCGACCTGCAGCAGCGCCTGTCGGAGGCCTCGGTCATGAAGGTCGAGCTGCCCGATGGCAAGACGCTGGACTACGGCGGCGCCAGCGTGGGCGTGGTCTGCCTGCGGCCGGACTCCATTGACGCCGACGACGCGCTGCAAAAGGCCGATGCGGCCATGTACCGCGTCAAGATGGCGCGCAGCCGCGGCGCCAGGGGCACCGCGCTGCATTGAGCCAGCCGCAGGCACTGGCCCGGCGGCCAGGGCCTGTTGCTGCCTTGCTCTGGCCTGTCTGGCGGCTTCTCGCGCGCGCTCTTTCTTGTTTCTTTCCGTCTCAGCCTGCTGCCAGCATGGGCTGCCTGCGCTGCAGCTCCACGGCGGCATGCTGATGGCCGCTTGCCGCCTCCAGCTTGAAGGCGCCCACCGTGCGCACCAGGTCGCCGGCCTGACCGCGCAGGCTGGAGGCCGCGGCGGCCATCTCCTCCACCAGTGCCGAGTTCTGCTGGGTGGCCTGGTCCATCTGCGTGACCGCCTGGCCGATCTGGGCCACGCCCGAGCTTTGCTCGGAACTGGCGGCGCTGATCTCGCCCATCAGGTCCGTCACGCGGCGTATGGCGTCCACCACCTCGGCCATGGTCGTGCCGGCCTGGTCGGCCAGCGCGCTGCCGTTGTGCACGCGGCTGGTGCTGTCGGTGATGAGCTGCTTGATCTGCTTGGCGGCCTCGGCACTGCGGCTGGCCAGGCCGCGCACCTCGGTGGCCACCACGGCAAAGCCTCGGCCCTGTTCGCCGGCGCGTGCCGCTTCCACGGCCGCGTTCAACGCCAGGATGTTGGTCTGGAAGGCAATGCCATCGATCACGTTGATGATGTCGGCGATCTGCCGGCTCGATTCGCTGATGCCGCGCATGGTATCGACCACCTGCCGCACGACTTCGCCGCCCTGCTCGGCCACGGTGGAGGCGCCCAGGGCCAGCTGGTTGGCCATCTGCGCGTTGTCGGCGTTCTGGCGCACGGTGGAGCTGAGCTGCTCCATGGAGGCTGCCGTCTGCTGCAGCGCGCTGGCCTGGCTTTCGGTGCGCGAGGACAGGTCCTGGTTGGCCTGCGCGATCTGCCCGCTGGCCGCCGCCACGCTGACCGATCCCTGGTGCACCTGGCGCACCACGCCGCGCAGCCCCTCCTGCATGGTCTGCAGCGCGCGCAGCAGCATGGACACCTCGTCCTTGCCGCGCACATCGATGTGCCGCGTCAAATCGCCTGCCGCCACGGCATCGGCCGTATGGATGGCCTGTCGCAGCGACCGCGCCATGTTGCGGATGATGGACCAGCCCAGCAGCACTCCCAGCAGCACGCCCCCGATGATGGAGCCCACGGCCACCGCAAAAATCACCTGGTACAGCGATTGCGCGGCCTCGTATTCCTCCTTGGCGACGCGGGTCTGCAGCGCGGTCAGCTGCACGATCACATCACGCAGCGGCGCGTACAGCGCCTCGTCCTTGTCGATCAGCAGCTGCCGGGCCAGCTCCAGGTCACCGGACAGCAGCGCCTGCTGGGCCGGCTTCAGAAAGCCCTGCAGGAACAGCGCGCGCACGGCCTCGAAGCGGTCGGCCAGCTGCGCCTCTTCCTCTGTCATCCGGGTCTGGCGGAACGAGGCCCAGGCCTTGTTCACGTCGTTGATGTTGGTCTGTATCTCCTGCTGCTTTTGCTGCGTGTATTCGGGCAGGTGCACGGCAATGGCGCCCGAGACCGCATTGCGGTTGCGCAGCAGAAGGCGCTGCACTTCCAGCAGATCGCCCAGTGCGACCAGGCGCTCTTCATAGACCACCTTGAATCGGCGGTTGGACTCGCTGATTCCATATAGCCCGAAAGCGCCGATCACGATCATGAGCAGTGAGAGAAAACCAATCAAGGCGGTCAGGCGAGTCGATAACTTGAAATTATTCATACTGCGTCCTTTGCATGCATTGCGGATGGTTGGTGGGTACTTGCGTTGTCAGGCCGCCCCGTGATGGCTCGCATCTCTCACAACGGACTCGGTAATGAAAATGAGATTTCATTAACGGAAAATGCCCGGTCTGCACAAATGCTCACAGGCATCCGGAAACGGCGATGCTGGCTTGCCGTGGCCTGCGTGGCCAATGGCGATCCATGTTGTATTGGTTTGTAAACTATTTGTTACAAACTATAGTATGAATCGAATGCTCCAGGCAATACCAGTTTTTCAGGTATTGGCCTTGGCCTGATAGGGGCTCTCTGCGTATTGCTTCGCTATTGTTTCGCTATGAAAAATACAGGCGGCAACGGCCCTGGCAATGGCTGCGGCGCCGAACGGCCCGCCTAGAATCCGCCTTTATGCGCTGTGCATGCGCGGTTTAAGCGCGTTCATCCGCGCTTGCGCGAGGCCCCTGGCCTGCCTTCACGAAAGAGATCCATGAAACCCAAAACCCTTGCCCGCGCGCTGGCCGCCCTCTGCGTGGCTGCGGCCGGACTGCTCTACGCATCGCCCTACATCGCCCTGCACCAGATCGGCAAGGCCGTGGAGCGCCGCGACGCCCAGGCCCTGTCCGGCTACGTGGACTTCCCTGCGCTGCGCGAAAGCATCAAGGGCCAGATGATGGCCAGGCTGCAGTCCCAGATGGGCGGCTCGGGCGACAGCGCCTCCAACCCCCTGGCCGGCTTTGGCCAGCAACTGGCCCAGGGCCTGGTCAGCCAGTTCACCGAGGCGCTGGTCTCGCCCGACGGCGTCATGCTCATGCTGGAAAAAGGCAAGCCCGGCAAACCTACGGACGTGGCCGCCGCAGGCGTGGGCGTGGACACCCAGGGCGGGCCGCCGCGCAAGGACTACTCCGTGGAGTACCAGGGCTGGTCCAAGGTCTTCGTGCACCCGCGCGGCGAGCCGGGCGGCTTTATCTTCAGGCGCGAAGGCCTGATGGGGTGGAAGCTGGTGGCCGTGAAGATGGATTGAGGGGCGCGGGCAGGCGCCAGCACCCTGGCGCCTCAGCCTTGATGCAGCACCTTCATCACATGGCGCTTGCCCAGCCGCAGCGCACGGGCATCGGCCTCCTGCCGCGTGTCGCAGCCCTGGTCTTCGGTGACCGCTCCCAGGGCCTTGCCGCTGGCCACCTCCAGCAGCGTGGCGCGGGGCAGCCAGGCGCCGGGCGTGACATCGCTGGGCAGTGATGCTGGCGTGATCCGCACGCCCATGTAGAGAAGACTGTCCATGGCCTGCCAATATCCCGGGGGGCTCAGCCTGCCAGCGGCGGGCGCGGCAGGGCCAGCCACTGCTGGATGGCGGGGTGCTGCCACTGCCGGCGCGCATAGGCGGCCAGCAGCGCAGGCACGGCGTCGCCGTTGAGCACCAAGCGGTTGAGCATCAGCGCAAGGTCCACATCGGCAATCGACCATGGGCCGGCGATGTGGTCGCCCTCCGAGCGGATGAAGGCTCCGGCCACCGAAAACAGCTTGCGCGCCGCCGCCTGGCCCGCATCCGACAGCGGCGTGGGCGTGGGGCGGTAGAACACCACCTCGGTGCTGCGCTCCGAGCGCAAGGCCATCAGATCGCTGCGCAGCCAGGCCTGGACCTGGCGCACACGGGCGCGCGCCTGCGCATCCTGGGGGTAGAGCGGTGCGCCGCCAAAGCGGTCCTGCAGGTACTCGCAAATCGCCGAAGACTCCGACAGGCTGAAATCGCCGTCCACCAGCGTGGGCACCCGTGCCGTGAGCGATGCCGCCACATAGTCCGCCCCGGTGTTCTGTCCCGCCGAAAGGTCCAGCGTGCGCAGCTCGAAGTCAATCCCCTTGACCTTCAGCGACACGAACACGGACAGGGCATAGGGAGAGGCGAATTGCGAATCGGCGTACAGCAGCATGAGGGCCTTTCAGGGGGACTGCATCGGTGATTGGGGCACTGATGGTAGCTGAGCACTCGGGGCCTATGGCCCGAGTAGGCAGTCTGCCTCACCTTGTGACTCCGATTGTCCAAGTCAGCCTCGCCGACTGGCCCACGCCATGAACTTTGCCAACCGGTGGGCACTGTACATGGATCGGCAGCATCGGTCAGAAGGTTAAGGGTCCTCTGCACAGATCAAAAACGATCTGCTACGCACCATTCATCACAACACTGTCCAGACAGCCAGTCGCCTGTAAGTCGTTGCGATTGCAACGATAGATAGTTCATGCCTGAAGTTGGCTGTCACAGAAAAAGTCGATTTTTGCAGAGGATTCCTAAGAAAATTCTTAAACTATCGATAGCCTGTTTGCACGCATTTATTGCATCTATAGAATTTCCCTATAACATTGGGCCAGCCCCTAAAAATCAGTAGCCGTACGCTGACTCCAGCTGCGCCGGTCCGCTCTTGGCGGATGGTCACGCCAGAACAATGCCGCCCACCTTTGGAGTTGGGTTTTTGGTGCTTTTGATTATCCAGTTCTCAGCTTTTCCCAAGCTGGAGTTTTAGGATTCAATTGATTGGACCATGTTCCCTCTCGAAGGCTGCTTGGCGCAAGTTGAGCAACTCGCCTATATTAAATCAATAGGCGATATTTCTATGGTTCTTAATCTTTCTGGGGGAGAATTATGAAAAGTTTACTTGTTTTTTTCTTTGTAGTATTGAGTGCGATTTTTCCTGATACCGTCCTGGCGAATGAAGAGGTCGTGCAGGTAAAAATATCTACTCATTTCAAGGGTGAGGTGGTTAAAAGGAGTGCCGTCGTGGGTTTGGGTGATTCAATAAAGCTCACATCCAGTCAAGAAGGAATGATTGTTGCTATAGAATATGTGATAAAAAATATTCAAGTGAATAATTTGAAGAAATATAGCTTATCTGCGACTTTATACTCTGGTGTAGAGGGTGGTGAAACTTGGTTGTCCAAGCGCGATATTTTTGCAGTTGTGGAAAAATCAGTTCCTGCCTTTTTCAGACTTGACGAAGCATCTGACGAGATGCAGGTGGAGGTAACCATAGCTGACATCCAGGACGAAGAGGGATACTTGAAAAATATGCCTAGAAAAACCTGCGATTTGAGCTTGGAAAGTCCTATTGTCCTGAAATCTCAGAGTGCATCAGGAACGTATGGCTGCTGCGATATTCGTTGCCAATCTCTTAATGGAACCTGTTGTGGCGCAATTATGTGCTGTCTCAGGGATCCCGATAGCTATCCAGTTTGGCAAAATGATATTGCGCATGATTGCTGCTGTTATCCACCTCAATATTAAGCAAAGATAGCATAAGGAACTCATTTACCGTCCAGCACGAGCGCCCCGAACCAACCCTCGCCGCCCGCCTGTACCAAGAGTTCCAGTGCTTGAACTTCACCGAATGGCCCACAAAGCCGGCCAGGACCAACGGACCCTGAAGCAGTCCGAGTCCGGCGACCTTGTCCCTGACGCCACGGCGTTGTAGCAACTGCACCTTGCTGGAGTCGATATTGGCTAGGTGCTGTTGTCTCTGCGCTCCGCCACGCCCGACGCCGATATGCAGACGCGGCTTGCGCGTGGCGAGGCCTTTGTGGGTCGGTGTGGCGTGGCAGGCCTCGCAGGCGCAGGACACGCGGCTGGGCGAAGTGCGCGAGGCCGTGCTGCGGCTGGAGAACGTGGTCGTTCAGGGCTGATCCGCACCCGGTTCACCCCGGGCGGCCCATGCCGCCTTCAAAGACATCGCGCACGTCACGAAAGGTCTGTGAACCCCATTCATCACGGTGCTCGCCATGCAGGGCGGCCGCCACGTAAACGATCTCCGACAACTGCGAGATGCGTGCTGCCATGCCGTGCGCCACGATATGGCTCTCCGTGTTCTGGTAGTCGCCCATTTGCATCAGCACCTGCGCCAACTGCTGGACCTCGTAGTTGGCCTCGCGGGCCAGTTCGCGCCACTGCGATGGCGTTGCGCCGGTGTCCCGCCTCGCTTGCAATTCGTACAGCGTGGTGCGCGGAAACACGATCCCGTCCACCGGCGTCTCTGATATCTGCGCCAGCGCCTGGGCCGCTACTGCCAGCAGGCGGGTGCGTGGGCCTGACTCCGCATCGCCGGGCACCAGCCGCGCCGAATTGATGCAGGCGGCCACGTCAAACGCCGTGTTCTGCAGATCGCACGTCGAGCCGGGCTGCGCCGCGTGGCGTGCCACATCGCTGGCGATGCGCAGCAGGCGGTCGGATTCCCCGCTGTGCCGGTGCTTCTCGTCGGTCATCGCGGCCTGCGTGAGTGCTTCAGCGGCCTGCAGGAACAGCGCGCGGTCCGCCTTGGCGAGTTTCTTGCGCGATGGTTTTGCGGCGGCATGCTTCATGGACCTCCTTCGAGCAACGTACAGGCGCAGCAAAGGAGCCGCCTGAGGGGTCAGGTAGTATTTGGCGCTTGTAGTGACAACGCTCCATAGGCTATCAAACGAAAATTTGATCGTCAATAGTTTATATAAAAAATGTTTGACTTCTCTGCGCGCCTGACGGAGGAAAGAAATAGGCTGGGCCTGAGCCAAGAGGCGTTTGGCGCTATCGCGGGAGTGTCAAAGATGTCCCAACTCAACTATGAGAAGGGCGTCAGAAAGCCTGATGCGGGTTACCTCATGGCTGTCGCCGAGCAGGGAGTGGACGTCGCCTACCTGCTGACAGGTCAACGTTTGTTTGACCCGAACGCCATCCAGCACGAGCGCCCCGAACCCACCCTCGCGGCCCGCCTGCAACAGGAGCGCCAGCGCCTGAACCTCAGCGAAGCCGAACTCGCCCGCAAGGCCGGCCAAGCCAAACAGGTCCTGCAGCAATTCGAGTCCGGCGCCCTCGTCCCCGACGCCACGGCGCTGCAGCAATTGCACCTTGCCGGCGTCGATATCGGCTACGTGCTGCTGTCCCTGCGCTCCCATGCGCCCGACGCCGATGTGCAGGCACTGCTGGCGCATTACGGCAAGGCGACGGACGCCGGGCGCGCGCTGGTGCGAGGGGTGGCGGAGCTGGCCGGGCGGGGGTGAGGCTCACCCTCCACAGGGTTCAGTGTCTTGTCGCCCGGCCCAGCGACGTGCGCGGCTTGCCGTGCAGAAGGCGCCGCAGGACATAGGGCAGGCGCCAGGCGGGCCGCAGCGATGGGCCTGTGCGCTCCACAAAGAGCAAAACGGCAGCAACAGCCATGGCCGGCAGGTGCCAGGCCGCGGGAAAGGCGAAGGGCGCCAGCATCCACGGCCAGCATGCCGTGGCGCATGCCACGCCGGTTCGCAGTCCGTGCTGCAGGCTGTCCCGGTTGGCCGTGGGGCCGCTGGCGGCCACGGGGTACAGCCTGTGGCAGGCATTGTGGGCGCGCGTTCCTGCGGGCGATGAACTCCACAGGACCGCCACGGCAATGCAGGCAAGAATGAGCGCGGGATGCGCGGCTGCGTGCAAGAGGGCGGCAAGCGGCACCATGACCAGGCCGGCCGCCACCCACACCAGCGCATAGCCCGCAAGCAGCAGGCCCGCCGCCAGCAGGCGCCGGCGGGCCACGCTCGATCGCATGGCGTGGCGCACCTGCCGCAGTGCCAGCAGCGGCATCATGGCCAGAACCATGGCCAGCCATGCCACACCGAGGATGCCGAGCGTGTGCCCGTCCAGCACCAGCGGCGACAGGTCGGCCAGCGTGACCGAGGACAGCGAGCCGCACAGCGACAGGCCGGGCGTGGCAGGCGGGCTGATGGCCAGGCTGATGAAGCCTGCCCCCGACACGGCCATCAGTGCTGGCGCGGGAGCGGTCCGCAGGTCTCTCAGCAGCGCGTCCATACGCGGGCCTTAGCGGGTGGCGTCCTGTGCGACCACGCTCACGCGGTCCACGGTGATTTCGCGCCCGGGGTCGGCTTCGGGCTGTTCGATGGCCACGTTCAACTGGTCCAGACTGCCGCCTGCGTCCAGGATGGCCTGCGTGGCATCGGTGATGTCGATGGTGGCGCCCAGTCCGTTGCCTCCATGCGGTCCGTCGCTGGCCGAGGCCTTGGCCAATCCGAACAGGGCGACGGTGTCTGCATGCCGCGCTGCCGCCCCGGGCGAGCCGATGGAGACCGTCAGCACGCCGCTGGGCGCATTGCCGCGAATGCCTTCCAGGTGAAGAAAGTAGCGCTGTGGCCGCGGCAGCGCGGCGCCTGCCTGCAGCAACTCGACCTTTGCGGCACCGGGGTCCGCGATCGATACGGTGGTCAGCCGCGGCGTGCGGCCCACGATGACCCGCTCCGCATTGGAGCCCAGTACACGCGGCGCGGGCGGCGGAACCGTCGAGAATTCTGCGGGCATGTCGATCTCCTGCGGTGTGAGGCCTGCCGTGCTGGCCGTGAGCGTGGCGGCGCCCGTGCCGCTGGTCAGATTGTCATAGTCAGGGGCCAGCGCACCGCCCGGCAGGGTTTCACCCGGATCATAGGAGGCCAGCTTTCCTTCGGTGTCCGGCATGACGAAGCCGCGGCCGGCAGGGCCGTTGCTCCAGGCGGCGCTGTTGTCCTGGATGTTGCCGGGCTGGGTCAGCCAGGCGGCCCAAAGCCGGTCCACATTGCAATGGTGCACCCAGAAAATCGGGTCCAGGGCGGCATAGTCGGGGTCTGACATGAATCCATAGGGCTCCTGCAGTCCGCCGACCATGATGTGAACCAGATTGTGCGGATTGGATTCAATGGCGCCAGTGTCGCTGCCGTCATGGGAAAAGGCGGTGATGCCACCGCCGTATTCCAAGGTGCCGGGAGCGCTGGTGAAGCGGTGGTAGTCCTGGCAACCCAGCGTGATATCACGGGGAATGTCAGGCGTTGGTCCCAGGCGCTTTGACCCATTGCGCCTGGCCTTGGCCAGGAAATTGGGAGAACCATCCGGCAATTTCTCTTCCAGGAAAGCCTGGGGTATGTTGCGTGCGGCCTGATTGCTGGAATTCAGGTAGTTCCAATAGGGAAGCGCCCAGTCCGCAGGGCCGCCAAGCTCCTTGACGGTCTTCGCCACAATGGCTTCGAATGCGGCGAGATAGCCGCGATGCCAGGGAAGAAAGTACCAGGTGCCATGCTGGCATTGGTCCCACATCTCCTCGGTTTCGGATGTGGGTGGCAAAGGGTCCTTGGCCGAAAGCACGCCGGCACTGATCCAGCCGCTCTTGTTGATGCCATGAATGGCGGCAAGATATCTCCAGCTGGTCCTGTCCGTAATGGGAAGAGAGTAAAGGTGCCCCACGGCTTTGGAATACCAGATCAGCGTTTCATTCCAGACAGTTCCACCTTGATTGACATCACGACGAATTCCAGTCATTGCGTTCTCCTCCATGAAAGTTGGAGACTGGAGTGTATGAAGGCGGATTTTATTTTGCAAGGAATTGTTTTGTTTTATTGTGTCGGGTAGGGCATTTCAATTGATATTGAGATCGCATTCACATTGCGATCATCTCAATGGGATTGAATTGAGGATTTCCAGTATTGACCCATGGTAGGCATTGAGTCAGCTGACGGTGACGATTTTTTGTGTTGGAGCCGGGTTCTGGGTTCTTGCCATGGAGCTATCAAGGAAATGCATTGAGGGACGGCAGAGAGCGGTAAGCCCGGTTGCTCGTTTCGCGGCCGGTGAAATGAAAAAAGCCACCCGAAGGTGGCTTTTGTTTTCAGCCCTGGCGGCGGCGCATTCTTGCGATGCCGAACATGGCCAGAAGGGACGACAGCGCAATGATGCCCCATTCAGACAGGGTGGGAATCGCCGCAGTGCTGGCGGGTGCTGCCAGCAGTGCAAAGCCTCCCGGATCCTGGATGGATTGGTTGGCTATGCCGTCGTTGTCGCCGAGTCCGCCGTCGGTCAGCGTCAACGTGGCGCTCAGCCGGTCCGATGCCAGCACAGCACGGTTGGCAGGCAGTTGGTACCAGTGTGGTTGAGCACATGCTGCGCCTTGGCAGTTGAAACCATCAGGGCTGGGGCCGTACTTCATGTATACCGCGCCTGCAGGCACCGGTGTGCTGAAGTTCAGGGTGACGGTTGCATCGCTGCCCAGGTTGCCGCTGCTGAGATTCAGCGAGAGCAGTCCGGAGGGGAAAGTCACGCCTTGCGGAGCGGTCGCGGGTGGCGTGGTGCTGAAGCTGGCGTTGCTCACCTGCCAACCGTTGGCTGTCTGCAGTGCGACCATTGCCTTGCTGCCTCCAGCGGTGGACCAGGGGGCTTCGCAGCTGTTGGCGCTGCCGCCGTTCAAGCCCTGGCACTGCCAGGTGTATTTGCCACTGGCGCTGGAGATCGCCGTAGCCGTGCCCGCGCTGCACAGGCCCGCTGCAGGGGCCAATGCCGTGGCTTGGCCCGCCGCCGTGCCACAAGCGCCAGCGACTGGCACCTGTACATCAACGTTGTGCACGGTTCCTGTCGCGAAGCCCCCTGCAATGGGCTTGGCTGCTGCGGTGCTCTCGATGCCGGTGCCGCTGCTGTTGAGGTCCAGGCGCAGGCTGCCCGTGCCGCTGATGGCAGTGACGGGTACAGTCCATGTGATGCCGTTGTCGGCACTGGATGGCGTGCCCATCGTGCCGGTGGCGGTGCCTGTAGTGGTCAGCGCGAAATCGGTGCCATCCACTCCGTTGACCGCTTCGCTGAAGGTCACTGCGAAATTGATGCTTGTGGCGCTGGCTGATGGTGTGCCCTGCGGGGCAATCGATGCCACCGAGGGTCCACCCGGCGTGGCACTGGCGACGACGTTGCCGAGGAAGTCACCCCAGATCCAGAAAGAAGAGGCGCCGGCTGCGGCAGATATCGTCTTGGTTTCCGTATCGGTGGCGACATCAATGACATGGACTGTGCCATTCGATGTAATGGCATACAACGCCGCATCGTTTGCCGAGATACCAAGCCCTGTAATGGTAGATGCTGGACCGTTCAGTGTGATCGAGGTTTGCGTTGAGGTGTTAGCAGTGTCAACGATGTGGAGTACATTATTTCCTCCTCCGACATACAGCTTGCTGCCATTTTTGCGTACTGCGACTTTACTAGCGGCACCTTGAAGTCCAGTTATTGGTATTTGAGTAACCGAATTATCCGATAAGTTAAGCAGATAAACAATTGGGGCTGAATTGTTGGAAGCGTAAAGCTTTCCGCTGCCTGTGGGGTCATAAGCTAACCCATAACCATTAGTGGTGGTATTTGGGAACGTGGACAACGTGTTAGTTGCTGTGTCCAGTTTTTGGATTACCCCAGAATCGCACCGTACGTAAAGCGATGCGCCATCAGCGCTTAGTGCAGAGGCGATGGTCTGGCATCCGGTGCTCAGGCTGTTCGTTATCTGTTTTGTGGTGGCGTCAATGACATGCAGCTTTTGACCGGAGTAGTCACTGACATAAGCTATTGCGCCATTTAAAGAAAAAGTTATGGCTACAGAGCCTCCAGTACCATTGATTACTGTCTTCAGTGTGTTGTTTGTCGTGTCAATGACGCCTAGTTTGTTGTTTGACAGATATTGCCCGAACCACGACTCATTGTTGGCGCCTGGTCGCAATGCAAGAGTGTAGATGTTATTATTTAACGTTGCGTCCATGCTTGCTGGACTTAATGTGGTGGAAAGTTCGCCAGTCGCGGTATTGATGACCGAAATTGTTCTGCTGCCTGAATTGGGAATGTAGGCGTAATCGGCGGCGCTTACGGCACAGGCAATGAGTGAGAGCGAAGCGGCGGCGAGGACGTGCTGCAAAGAACGGCGCTGAATCATGTGTGGACACCTTTGAGGAAAACCCCTGAAAGCTTGCAATGCACGCCTTGAGGATTGGGGAGGCTGGAAAGAAGACCTGCTTAGACCGGAGGTTTGGGCCTTGGTCTCATAGTGAGACTTTTGCTACAAATTAGAACAAAAAGAAACATTCTGAATCTGAGCAAGTCTGAGCAGATCGCGTTACCAGGCGCGTCATCAGGGGGTGCTGGGGTAGGAGAGAGTCCCCCCCAGTTGTTGTGTTTTTGCTGCAGGTGCAGGGTCCTGCGGCCATTGAGTCTCCATGCTGCGGCAGTCGGGCAAAGGCTCCATCCAATTCATGCCAAACCGCAAGCGACTCAGTCCGCGTGCTTGATGGGTGCGCCGAGGCTGCAGCAGCTCGTCAGCCTGTGCTATCGGTTCCGTACATAGACTGGCTCTGGACGATCGCCCCGAACGGGAGCGGGGCGAATCGCGATCTATGACGGTGTGCGATGCAAAAAAGCCCCTCAACACCCTATCCGGTGTCGAGGGGCTCTTGTCGTTTCTGCACTGTTCATGTCCCCGGTATGTCACCAGACCATTTACAGTGCGCGCAAATGATTAATGCAAAAACCATCTGATGGTCCCTCCGACAGGAATCGAACCTGTATCTGGCGCTTAGGAGGCGCCCGTTCTATCCATTGAACTACGGAGAGGAGCAAACGGCGATTGTAAACCCATGGCAGGCCCGCCCCGCGCAGCGCCGGCAGGGCGGCTGCGCAGGGGGGGCGTCAGTCCTTGCGCACGGTGTAGATCAGGTCCAGCGCGCTGGTTTCCCCGGTCTGGCCGCGCAGGGTGAGGCGGCGCGAGAGGTCGTAGAAGATGTACAGCGTGCCCATGGCGCCCGAGAGGCTTTGCTCGTAGGTGACATAGAGGTCGCTGGACAGGCGCTTGCCCAGGGTGAGGGCCGCGCCGGTGGAGCCCTCGCCGCCCGGGCCCTTGAAGCCGATCTCGTCCAGGCCCAGGTTGCTGGCGATCTTGCCGCTGTTGTTGCGCCCGCCGCTGAGCAGGGACAGCGCGGCCTGCTGGAGCAGGGCGCTTTCGGCGCCGCCCGTGGCGGGGTCGCGGCCCATGACCACCCAGGAGAGCTTTTCGGCATCGGGCATTTCGGGGTCGGAGTACAGGCGCACGCGCGGGGCGTTGGCCGTGCCCTGCACCTGCACGCCTGCGCGCACGGCGATGTTCGGGCGCAGCGCCAGGATGTCCAGCGAGGGGTTGGCGTAGGGGCCGTTGAAGCGGATGAGGCCGGTCTCCACGTCCAGCGACTGGCCCCAGGCGCGGTAGCGGCCCTGCACGGTGCGGATCTCGCCGGTAATGCGCGGCGGGCCGCCCGCCACGGTGGGGCCCTGCACTTCCAGCGCGCCTTCCAGGCGGGTGGTGATGCCGTAGCCCTGCAGCGCGAAGTCGCGGCCCAGGTCGAGCTTGACGAGGATGTCGGGCAGCTTGATGGTTTCGGCGCGGGCCTGGGCCTTGCGGTCGGCCTGCTGCTGCTTGCGCGCCGCTTCCTGCTCGGCCTTGCGCGAGGCGGCCGAGTGCACGACCACGTCAGAGTCCAGCGAGGGCGCGGATTCCTCGGGCAGGATGATGGTGGCGCGGTCGGTGGTGAGGTCGCCGCGCAGCGTGAACTGGCCTTGCTCCAGCCTGGCCTGCAGGCCGCCGGAGATGCTGACCTGGCGGTCCGCGCGCACCAGCACCTGCAGCCTGGTGGCCTGGGCGCGCAGGTCCATGCTCAGGCCGGAGTTGCTGCCATCGGCATTGGGCGGGTCCCAGCGCACGAAGCCCGAGCCCGTGAGTTCGCCGCCTTCGCGCGGCGCCGTGGTGAGGTTGCCGCTGTAGCCCAGGATGCGCGCATTGCTGCCGCGCCCGCCCTGCATGCGCAGCTCGGTCAGGTCCAGGCGGTTGCCTTGCAGGCGCGCGCGCAGCACGCCGTTTTGCAGGTCGATGCCGTCCAGCGCGGACAGGATGCTCAGGCCGTCGGCCGAGAGATTGCCCTGCCACTGCGGGTTCTGGCGGTCGCCGCTGATCTCGGCCTTGGCCTGCAGCGATCCGGTGACGCGCCAGCCGGGCGGGGCGAACAGCGCCCAGATGCCGATGTCGGGCATGCGGGCGTCTATCTGGCCGGACAGAGGGGCCTTCTCGGGCCAGGTCCAGGTGCCGTCCTGCTGGGCCAGGCGCGTGCCCAACTGCGCGGTCAGGGTGCCGGCGCGTTCGCTGTCCCAGTCGAGCTTGGCCTGCACGTCGTCGCCCTGGGCGCGCACGCTCAGGCGGGCCTGCTTGATGTGGGCGCGCATGCCGGCGCCGCGCACGGTACGGGTGCGCACTTCGCCGGGCTTGCTGGAGCGCGGCCCCGTGGTGTGGATGACGGTGGTGCCCGAGCCGTCTTCCACGGCCAGGCGCAGGTCGCCGGCTGCACGCTCGACCAGCAGTTCGGCCTTGAGCGCGGGTCCCGTCGTGTCGATGTCCCAGCGGGCGTTGAAGCTCAGGTCGCCGCTCAGGCCCATGGCGGCCAGCGGGGGCTCCTCGGCCATGGACAGGGCATCGACCCAGGCCAGCGGCAATGCCTGGGCGCGGCCGGTGCTGCGCAGGGCCCAGCGGCCGTCGCTGCCCTGGGTGGCGCGGGTGTCATCCCAGGCCAGCAGCACGGGCTGGGGCGCTTGGGCATTGGTGCGGCGCTGGGGCAGGGTGGGCGGCGTGACCTGCAGGCTGCCGGCCGATGCCGTGAAGGCGGTGGACAGCACGGTGCGGCCCGCGGTGCGCTGGGCGATCCGTACGGGCTGGTTGCCTGCCAGTTGCAGCTGCCATGGGCCGGGCAGGTCCTGGCCCGGACTCAGCCGGGCCTGCAGCTTGTCGATGCTGGCCTGCCAGTCCAGGGGCGCGGCACCGCGCGCCGTGGCAAGGCCTGCCTGCAGGGCCGTGTCGATCTGCGCGGTCTGCGTGCCGCGCTTCGCCTGGCCGGCCAGGGTGAGGCTGGCCTGCTCGGGCGAGCCCTTGAGGGCCAGGCGCAGCTCGGGCAGCTCCAGCGCCTGCTCGGGCGGCGTGTTGGCGGGCAGGTAGCGCAGCTTGGCGGCCTGCAGGTCGGCCTGCAGCTGCAGGCCGCTGGCGGGCAGGGGGTCGCCCACGGCGGCCTTCATGCGCTTTTGCAGTGCGCCCCATCCGCCGCGCCAGCTGGCGTCCAGCTGGGCCTGGCCTTCGATCAGGGCGCCGGCCAGCGGGTCCTTCATGCCGGGCAGCTTGCGCAGCCACTGTGTGAGGGCGGTGAGTGACGACAGCTTGAGCTGGCTGCTGCCCTGGCCTGCGGCAGGGCTGATGTGGCCGTCCAGCGAGAGTTCGGCGCCGGGCAGCTCGGCCTTCAGCACGGTCTGCAGCTTTTGCTGTTCGGTGTCGAACTGCAGGCTGCGGCTGCGCACCGACGCCTGCAGCGCATCAAGCTGCAGGTTCTCCAGCGACAGCACGGGCTGGGCCCAGCGGCCTTTGGTGGCGAGTTTTTCTATGCGCAGGGGCTGGCGCTTGGCGCCTGCGGGCGCTGCTGCGGCCTGGATGTCCACGCTGAAGTCCACCTGCTGCTCGGCCGTGGTGCTGGCGTGCAGCTCGCCCTGCAGCGGCGCTGCTTCCAGGAGGCTGTAGAGCGCGGCGGGGTCCAGGCGCTGGACCTTGGCCTGGCCTTCGAAGACCTTGGTGCCGGGCTCGAAGCGGCCCTGGGCGTCGATGCTGCCCGAGCCGATGGCGATCTGCGCCTGCTCCAGCAGCCACTGCTGGCCGTCATAGCGCACTGCGGCCTCGATCTGGTCCAGCGGCAGGCGCTGGCGGTCCCAGGGGCCGGGCATGGCGTTGTTCAGACGTGTCGTCAGCTGCCAGGCGGTGGTGGCGATGGCCGAGCCTGGTGCCTGGTCCGATGGCTGTTCCGTGGCGGGTGCCTGGGCTGTATCAGCTGCCTTGCCATCCGGCCCGGCCTGCAATTCGCCGCTGATGCGGGTGCGCGGTCCCTGGGGCCAGAAGGCGGCGATGTCGATCTGGCTGAGCTGGGCGCGCGCGGTCTGCAGCGGCTGGGGCTGCCAGGGCCGGATGCTGGCCTCGATGTCCGCATGCATGGGTTCGGACACAGGGGCGGCTTCCTTGCGCTCCCTGGCCTTGCCGTTCTTGCCATCGGCCTTGGCGGATTTCTGTACGGCGGGAGGGGTAGATGCTTCCTCGGACACCGTCCCGGGCTTGGCATCAACCTGGAGCTTGATGCCCAGTTGCGCAGCGGCGGTAGCCAGGGTGCCGTCGATCCGTGCCTTGGCCTGCACGGCCAGCGGTGCAGGTTTGGGGGCCTTGGCTGCGGAGGCCTCGTCGTCCGAAGCCAGGGCAGGCGCCTGCAGGTCGCCCTGCAGCTCGGCCTGGATGGCCATGGGCGCGCGGGCCTGCAGGCGCAGCCTGGCCTGGTAGCTGCCATCGGCCCATTGCAGGTCGCGCACGTCCAGCTGGTGCTCGCTGCCGTCGTAGACGTAGTGGCCTTGCAGGCCCAGTACCTCGGCCTGGGGCGGGCCTTGCCAGACGATGCGTTCCACATGGAAGGGCACGTCGATCTTCACGGGCAGCACGAGCTGCTGCAGCGGTTCGACGGGTTTCTTGTCCTCGGGGTCGGGCGTGCTGGCAATGTTCAGCTCGGCGATGCGGACTTCGCCCAGGCGCACGGTGCGCGACAGCAGGGGACGCAATTGCCAGCCGATGGTGGCGTCGCGCAGCTCCACCTTCATGGTGGGGCTTTGCCATTGCAGCCAGCCGATGCGCCCGCCCTGGCGCACGGTGCCGGTGACTTCCTTGGCCTGCAGGCTCTGGCCTGCGGGCAGCCAGCCGGCCACGCGCTGCAGGGTGTAGGCCAGCGAATCGGCACGGCCGCTCCACCACCAGGCGGAACCCAGCAGGGCGGCCAGCAGCAGGACCAGGACCAGGAAGAACCAGAGCAGGTAGTGCAGCCAGCGGCGGCGGGGCGCAGGCGACGGAGGGGACGCCTGGGGGCTTTGGTCTGGCGCGGCGGAGGAGGCAGGGGTATTCAAGCGGGAATCCACCATGGTCAGAAGTTGAAGCCCAGGCGCAGGTGCAGGCGCAGCTGCTTTTCCTGGGCGCCCCAGGCGATGTCGGCCTGCACGGGGCCCACGGGGCTGCGCCAGCGCAGGCCGGTGCCCACGCCCACGCGCATGTACATGGAGTCGGGCGCATCGCCCACGGTGCCGGCGTCCAGGAAGACGGCGTGCTCCCAGTCCTGTGTGTTGCCCTTGATGACGATGGGCCGCTGCCACTCGATGCTGCCCACGGCCATGTAGCGCCCGCCGATGACCTTGCCGCTGTCGGTGCGCGCACCGATGCTCTGGTACCCGTAGCCGCGCACGGTGTTGTCGCCGCCGGTGATGAACAGCTGGGTGACGGGCAGGTCGGCATCCTTGCGGGCCAGCAAGGCACCGCCGGAGGCGCGCAGCGCCAGGCGGCTGCGGCGCTTGGTCTCGGGATCGACCTCGCCGATGGGAATCAGGCTGAGCCAGCGGCCCGAGACGCGGCCGAACGGCGTGCGCTGGGGCGTGAGCGTGGTGCCCGCGCCGACTTCCCAGGCAAAGCCGAAGCCCGAGGAGGGCGCCAGCGTGCTGTCGAAGTAGCGGCCCGTCCAGCCGTAGTTGGCCGTGACCGACGAGCTGGACGGGGGCGCGCCCTCGCCCTGGGTCTTGGCGTAGTCGTACTGCAGGTAGTAGTTGCGGTCGATGTGGTCTTCGGACTTGGTGCGGCCGGCGCGCAGCTGCAGGCTGTTGACATCGAAGTCGCCCGAGGGCGCGCGCTCGGCCTTGGCCGTGGTGAACCAGCGCCACAGGGTTTCGTCGGGCAGGGCGGTCCACTGCGTGGAGATCAGCGGGTTCTTGCGGTCGAAGCGCATGCGCGTGACAGCACGCCAGCCCAGCCAGGGCAGGCGGTTGTGGATATGGTCCACGCTCAGGCGCGGGCCGGTGTCGGTGCTCATGCCCACGCCGAAGACCCATTTCTGCATCTGGGCCTCGCGCACCTGGGCGATGACGGGCGTGGTGACCTGGGCGCCCTTGCGCTTGAGGGCCTCCTCATCCTCGGCGGCGCTTTCTCCCTGCTGGGGCACGTTGGCCAGCGTGAGGAAGACGGAGTCGTAGTAGCCGCTGCTGGCCAGGCGCAGCTGGGCATCGACCAGGGCGGTCTGGTCGTATTCCTCGCCCTCGGGCAGGCGTGCGATGCGGGCCGTGCCCACGGGGTCGTAGCGCTGTGCGCCTTCGATGCGCAGCGGGCCGAAGGTGTAGGCCGGGCCGGGCGCATAGGCCACGCTGACATCGGCCTCATGCGTGTCGGCGTCGATGTCGGCCAGGCTGGAGTCGATGCGCGCCAGCGGGTAGCGGCGCGACTGCAGCGTGCGCAGTCCCTGGCTCTTGGCCTGGCTCCAGTTGGCCTGGCTGAAGCGCTGGCCGGGCTGCAGCGGCCAGTCCTCTTCGATGGTGGCGCGCTGGGAGGCGCCGTCGGGATCATCGGCATTGACGCCCGCAAAGCGCACCTGGCTGCGCGCAATGGTGGCGGGCTCGCCCGGGTCCACCTTGACGGTGACCTGCAGCGGGGCCTCTTCGGATTCGGGCGTTTCCTTGATCTCCACCGTGACCGTGGGGCTGAAGTAGCCCAACGTGCCGATCAGGTCGCGCACGTTGGCGTCGGTGGCGCCCAGCAGCCGCGTCAGCTCGCGCCGCTGCAGGTCGCTCTGGTAGCGGTAGCGGCGCAGTTCGAGGTGCTTTTCCAGCAGCTCGCGCACTTCCTTGGGCGCATCGACGACAAGGGAGAAGGCCGGGTCGCCGGTCGCTGCAATCAGCGACGGGTCCGTGTCCTTGTCATCATTCTTGGACGGCAGGAGGCTGCAGCCGCCGAGCATCAGGGCTGCACTCAACAGAAACAAAAACGCCGGCCCTCGGGCCGGCGCTGTCGCGGGGGGGAGCTTGGGCATCGGCCTATTTTGACAGCAGGCGCATGGCGTCTTCCAGACCTTTGAGTGTCAAAGGGTACATGCGGTTGCCCGTGAGCTGCTGGATGATGCTGATGCTCTGGCGGTACTGCCAGACGCCGGGCGGCTCGGGGTTGATCCAGGCAAAGCGCGGGAAGGCATGCGTCAGGCGCTGCAGCCATTCGGCGCCGGGCTCCTCGTTCATGTACTCCACGCTGCCGCCGGGCTGCAGGATCTCGTAGGGGCTCATGGTGGCGTCGCCCACGAAGATCAGCTTGTAGTCCTTGTTGTACTTGCGGATGATGTCCCAGGTCGGAAACTTCTCGGCGAAGCGGCGGCGGTTGTTCTTCCACATGAAGTCGTAGACGCAGTTGTGGAAGTAGTAGAACTCCAGGTGCTTGAACTCGCTCTTGACGGCGGAGAACAGCTCCTCCACGCGCTGCACGTGCTCGTCCATGGTGCCGCCCACGTCCATGAGCAGCAGCACCTTCACGTTGTTGTGGCGCTCCGGGATCATCTTGATGTCCAGGTAGCCCGCGTTGGCGGCCGTGCTGCGGATGGTGTCGGGCAGGTCCAGCTCCAGGTCGCTGCCTTCGCGTGCGAACTTGCGCAGCCGGCGCAGCGCCACCTTGATGTTGCGCGTGCCCAGCTCCTGCGTGTCGTCGTAGTCGCGGTAGGCACGCTGCTCCCAGACCTTGACGGCGCTCTTGTTGCGGCCCGGCCCGCCGATGCGCACGCCGGCCGGGTTGTAGCCGCCGTGGCCGAAGGGGCTGGTGCCGCCCGTACCTATCCACTTGTTGCCGCCTTCGTGGCGCTCCTTTTGCTCCTCCAGGCGCTTCTTGAGCGTGTCCATCAGCTCGTCCCAGCCCATGGCTTCGATGGCGGCCTTCTGCTCGGGCGAGAGTTCGCGCTCCAGCAGCTTCTTCAGCCAGTCCTGGGGAATCTCGCGCGTGAGGTCGGCCACCATCTCCACGCCCTTGAAGTAGGCGGCGAAGGCGCGGTCGTACTTGTCGTAGTGCTTCTCGTCCTTGACCAGCACGGTGCGGCCCAGGTGGTAGAAGTCGTCCAGGCTCCAGGCGTCCTCGCTCCTGGGGCCGACCACGCCGGCCTGCAGCGCCTCCAGCAGGGTCAGGAACTCCTTGACCGAGACGGGCAGCTTGGCCGCGCGCATGGTGTAGAAGAAGTCGATCAGCATCGCATCTCCCGGGGGCCTGGCGTACGCGCCCTCATGTGCGCGCCACGGCGGTGCTGCCGTCCGAATGGCGCTGCAGCTGGTCCAGCAGCTGGGCGCGCGACTCGGGCCATTCGCCGCTGCGCAGGCTGTACATCACGGTGTCGCGGATGGTGCCATCGCGGCGCAGCGCGTGGCCGCGGATCACGCCGTCCTTCTTGGCCCCCAAGCGCTCGATGGCGCGCTGGCTGGCAAAGTTGAAGCAGTCCGTGCGCCAGCCCACCACATGGCAGGACAGCGTGTCGAACGCATGGCCCATGAGCATGAGCTTGGCCGAGGTGTTGACATGGGTGCGCTGCACGCTGCGCGCGTACCAGGTGTAGCCGATCTCCACGCGGCGCACCTCGGGCAGGATGTCGTGGTAGCTGCTGGTGCCCAGCACCTTGCCGCTGTCGTCGTCCAGCACGGCAAAGGCGAAGCGCTTGCCCTGGCTGCGCTGCTCCAGCGCGGCTTCGATATAGGCACGCACATCCCCGGGCTCGGGCGCCGAGGTCACGCGGATGCGCCACAGCTGGCCGTCCTGCACGGCCTCGCGCAGCCCGGCTTCATGGGCGAGGGCCAGGGGCTCCAGCCGCACGCCGTTGAAGCGCATGACCACGGGTCGCACAAAGCCCTGGTGCGCCACCGCGCCGGCCACGGGAATGGTCGTCACCTGGCCGGTGAGGGCCGGCACGCCCGTGTCGTTGGTGTGTTCTGGATGGGGCATGGGCGCAGGCCTCAGCGGTTGCGCTGGTTCATGAAGACCAGCTTCTCGAACAGGCTCACATCCTGCTCGTTCTTGAGCAGTGCGCCCACCAGCGGCGGCACGGCGACCTTGCCCTCGGCGGTCTGCAGCGACTCCACGGGAATGTCCTCGGCCACCAGCAGCTTGAGCCAGTCGATCAACTCGCTGGTGGAGGGCTTCTTCTTGAGGCCGGGCAGATTGCGCACGTCGTAGAACACCTTCATCGCGGCGGTCAGCAGCTCGCCCTGCAGCTTGGGGAAGTGCACGGCCACAATCTGGCGCATGGTGTCGGCGTCGGGGAACTTGATGTAGTGGAAGAAGCAGCGGCGCAGGAAGGCGTCGGGCAGCTCCTTTTCGTTGTTGGAGGTGATGAACACCAGCGGCCGGTGCTTGGCGCGGATCATCTCGCGCGTCTCGTAGCAGTAGAACTCCATGCGGTCGATCTCGCGCAGCAGGTCGTTCGGGAATTCGATGTCGGCCTTGTCGATCTCGTCGATCAGCAGGGCCACGGGCCGGTCTGCCGTGAAGGCCTGCCACAGCACGCCCTTGATGATGTAGTTGTGGATGTCCTTGACGCGCTCGCCGCCGTCGATGTCGGACAGTTGCGAGTCGCGCAGGCGGCTGACGGCGTCGTATTCATACAGCCCCTGCTGGGCCTTGGTGGTGGACTTGATGTGCCACTGCAGCAGCGGCATGTCCAGCGCGGCGGCCACTTCCTCGGCCAGCATGGTCTTGCCCGTGCCGGGCTCTCCCTTGACCAGCAGCGGGCGCTGCAAGGTGGCTGCGGCATTCACCGCGAGCATCAAATCCTGGGTGGCGACGTAGTTCTCGGAACCTTGAAATTTCATGGGCGGTATCAGCGTAAGTATTGATGGGGACGCTTGACGGTGACTGCCATAATCGTTCGCGCTACCCGCTCAGCAGTAGGCATCCGTCAGAACTCTTGAAGGATTGTGCGCGCAAAATGATAAAAACTTTGACCACGGTATTGGCGCTGGCTGTCGCATCTGTGACCTCTGTGGCACAGGCCCAGCAAAGCAAAGGTGACGCAAAGGCAGGGGAGGGGAAGATCGCCATGTGCATTGGCTGCCATGGCATCCAGGGCTACCAGGCCAGCTTCCCCGAGGTGTACAAGGTCCCCAAGATTTCCGGCCAGGGCGCACCCTACATCGTGGCCGCGCTGCAGGCCTACCAGAAGGGCGAACGCAAGCATCCCACCATGCGCGGCATTGCCGATCCGCTGACCGAGCAGGACATGGCCGACGTGGCGGCCTACTACGCCGAGCATGGCGTGGCCAAGGCCGCCGACGCCAAGGTCCGCGAGCCCAGCACCCAGGTCGCCGCGCTGCTGCAAAAGGGCGCCTGCGTATCCTGCCACGGCCAGGGCTTTTCCAAACCCATCGATCCCAGCTACCCCAAGGTGGCCGGCCAGTACGCGGACTATCTGTACTCCGCCCTCAAGTCCTACAAGACCGAAGGCAACCCCCATATCGGCCGCAGCAACGGCGTGATGGCCGGCATTGCCAAGCAGTTCACCAACAGCGAACTCAAGGCGCTGGCCAACTACATCGGCAGCCTCGATGGCGAGCTGCAGACCCTGCCGCAGCCCCATTTCCGCCTGGGCCACAAATCGCAGTGAATCGCGCGCAGCCCCATACCCCATAGCAAAAGCCCGCAATCGCGGGCTTTGTCTTGAGGGTGATGCACAGAGGCGCTATGCGCCGCCCGTGGCCTTGGCGCCGTCACTCGTGGCGCGGCGCTGGACTGCGGCGATATAGGCTTCGCCATCGGGCGGGCGGCCCGAACGCTGGCTTTCCCAGAGCATCTGCCCCAGGCATTCCATGGTGGCGTGGTGGGCGTCGTGCAGCGAGTCCAGGCGGCGGCTGAGCAGCTCCACGGCCTGGCGTATGCCGCGCGGCTGGTCGATGCTGCACTGCTCGCTGATGGACAGATGCATGGACAGATGCAAAAACGGATTGGTCACGCCGGGCGTGGCGTCGTAGTCGCGCAGCAGGGCGGCGTCCACGTCGGCGAGGTCATCGAAATACTCGGGATGCTCGGCAATCCAGAGGCTGGCCAGTGTCTCTATGGCCTCCATTGGCGCGCCGTTCAGCATCTTGGTGCGCACGCCGCAGAAAAAGCGCCGCACATCGGCTTGGGTGGGGTTGAACATGGTGGCGCGCAGCGTAGCACGCGGCCCTTTTGGGCGGGCACGCAAGGACTTTGCCGAGAGCCCGCCGCAAGAGGAGGTCAGAGCACCTCGAAGACCCTGCCGGTCTGGGCGCCTTCCACGCTGCGCTGGTAGGCCAGGGCCACGCGCGCGGCGGGCACGGTCTCGAAGCCGGGGAAGACCGAGCCATAGGCCTGGGCCGATTCGGTCAGCAGGGTGGGGCTCACGGCATTGATGCGCAGGCCGCGCTGCAGTTCGACCGCAGCGCCGGTGACGAAGCCGTGGAGGGCGGCATTCACTGTCGATGCATTGGCGCCGTGGCGGATGGGCTCGGTGGCGGCGACGCCGCTGGTCAGCGTGATGGAGCCGCCGTCGCGCAGCCAGCGCTGGCCCAGCAGGGCGAGCCGCACCTGGCCCAGCAGCTTGTCCTGCAGGCCGGAGTTGAATTGCTCGGCCGTCATCTCGGACAGCGGGCCGAAGTGCAGCTTTCCGGCCGTGCTGACGATGGCGTCCACCTGACCGGCGGCTTCGAACATTTTCTGCAGCGTCTCGGGCTGGGTGAAGTCGGCGCGCAGATCGCCGCTGTTGCGGCCCACTGTGACGATGTCATGGCGCGGGGCCAGCAGGGCGTGTACGGCGCGGCCGATGGTGCCGGAGGCACCGATGAGAAGGATCTTCATGCGGTTTTCTTTCTGAGGGGGTGAACAGGCCTCCAGTGTTTTGCAAATCATGGATGGCATAAAGTAGCCGGATCTTTTTGTACTCCTAAGCATTGGTTGGCAATCCATGGACAAGCTGCGCAATATGGAGGTCTTCATGGCCGTGGTCGAGGACGGCAGCTTTGCCCAGGCCGCGCGGCGCCTGGACATCTCGGCCGTGATGGTGGGCAAGCATGTGCAGCAGCTGGAAGCCCATCTGGGCGCGCGCCTGCTGCAGCGCACCACGCGGCGCCACAGCCTGACCGAGGTGGGGCGCAGCTTTTACGAGGACAGCCGCCAGGTCTTCGAGCAGTTGCGCTGGGCCGAGTCGGCCGTGGAGCGCAGCCGCAGCGCGCCCCAGGGCCTGCTGCGCATCAGCGCGCCGACCACGCTGGGCAACCATGTGATCGCACCGCTGGTTGCCGACTACCAGCTGGCCCATCCGCTGGTGCGCGTGGACCTGCAGTTGAGCGACAGCATGGTCGACCTGGTGGGCGAGAACATCGACGTGGCCGTGCGCATCGGCCCCGTGGGCGGCGAAGGCCTGGTGGCGCGGCCGCTGCAGCCCTATCGCATGGTGATCGCGGCGGCGCCTTCGTATCTGCGGCGGCGCGGTCATCCGCGTGGCGTGGGCGATCTGGCGCGCCATGACTGCCTGAGCTACGCGGTCTGGCAGCGCCGCTCGGAATGGATTCTGCGCGGCGACGGCTCGGCGCCGGTGCAGTGGCCCGACGATGCCCGCCTGCGCTGCAACAGCGGCGACGGGCTGCGCCATGCAGCGCTGCGCGGCCTGGGCCTGATCCTGCAGCCCGAGGTGCTGCTGGCCGCCGACATGGCCGCGGGCCGGCTGGTGCCCGTGCTGCAGGACTGCGTGCCACTGCCGCGCCCGGTGCACCTGGTCTATCTGCCGGACCGCCGCCAACTGCCCAAGCTGGCGCAGTTCGTGGACCACATGGTGCAGGCGCTGGGCGCGTACTGAGGCCCGGTTTTCAGGGGGCGGGCGGGGGCGGGGTTTCCTGCGGCGCCTGGTCCTTCTCCTGCTGCGCCTGGGCCTCCTGCCGCTCCTTGGCCATCTGCTCGACCAGCTGCTGGCGGCCCTGCTTGGCCACGGCAATGAGCTGGGCCTGGTCCTTGTGGTGGGGGTACATGCGCTCGATCAGCTGCAGGTTGTGCTCCCGAAAGCGCGCGGTGGTGCGCCGGGCCTCGGCAGGGCTGTGGCCAGCGAGCTCCAGCACGGTGCGCGCCGAGACGAGGCTGGACTCGAAGACTTCGCGCTCGACATGGTGCACGCCCAGGTCGCGCAACTGGTACCAGTGGGCCATGTCGCGCGCGCGGGCCACGATCTCCAGGTGCGGAAAGCGCTTGCGCACGCGGGCGGCGATCTTCAGCGATTGCTCGGAAGAGTCCACCGCGATGACCAGCACCCGCGCCTTGTCCGCGCCGGCAATGCGCAGCAGGTCCATGCGCGTGGCATCGCCGAAGAACACGCGGTAGCCAAAGGTGTGGGCCACTTCCAGCATCTCCACGCTGTGGTCGAGGATGGTGGCCGGCACGCCCTGGGTCAGCAGCACGCGTGCCACGATCTGGCCGTAGCGGCCAAAGCCCGCAATGATGACCTGCGCGTCCTGCGGCTCCGATATTTCATGGGGCCTGGCAGGCTGGCCCGGGCCGTCGACCTGGCAATCCTTCATGTCGGCAAAGCGCTTGAGCAGCAGCTTGTCCATCAGCACCAGCACCAGCGGGCCGATCAGCATGGACAGGGCCACGGCGGCCACCAGCATGGACGAGATGCTGTGGTGGAACACCTTGTACTGCGCCGCCGTCTGGAACACCACGAAGGCGAACTCCCCGCCCTGGGCCAGCAGCAGGGCGAACACCGGGCGCTCGCGCCAGGGCAGCTTCAGCACGCGGGCCAGGGTGTAGAGCACGGCGCCCTTGAGCGCCAGAAAGCCCAGCACCATGGCGGCCATGGCCCAGGGCGCGCGCAGCAGCACGCCGAAGTCGATGCTCATGCCCACGGCCATGAAGAACAGGCCCAGCAGCAGGCCCTTGAAGGGCTCGATGTTGGTCTCCAGCTCGCTGCGGTACTCGCTGTCGGCCAGCAGCACGCCAGCCAGGAAGGCTCCCAGCGCCATGGACAGGCCCACCTGCACCATCAGCATGGCAATGCCCACCACCAGCAGCAGCGAGGTGGCCGTGAAGATCTCGGGCGTGCGGCTGCGCGCGATCCAGCGCAGCAGGGGGCGCAGCAGCAGGCGGCCGCCCACCACCACGGCGGCGATGGTGCCCACGGTCTTGAGCACCTGCAGCCACAGGTGGCTGTCGGTGTGCGTGGCATTGGCGGCCTTGACCGCGCCCAGGATGGGGATCAGCGCCAGGATGGGAATGGCGGCCACGTCCTGGAACAGCAGGATGGAGAAGCCGGCCTGGCCGCTGGGCGTGCGCATGAGGTTGCGCTCGGCCATGACCTGCAGGCAGATGGCCGTGGACGACAGGGCCAGGCCCATGCCCGCGATCAGGCTCACGCGCCAGGAAAAGCCGAAGGCCCAGGCCGCCAGGAACAGCACGCCCGTGCAGGCCAGCATCTGCGCGAGCCCCCATCCCAGGATGGGCCGGCGCAGCTCCCACAGGCGGCTGGGCTGCAGCTCCAGCCCGATCACGAAGAGCATCAGCACCACGCCGAACTCGGCAAAGTGAAGAATGTCATCCACATTGCTGACAAGCGACAGTCCCCAGGGGCCCATGGCAATGCCGGCACCCAGGTAGCCAATGATGGCGCCCAGGCCCAGGGCACGCGCAATGGGCACGGCCAGCACGGCGGCGGTGAGATAGAGAAAGCCGTAGGTCAGCCAGATGGGGGCGCTGTGTTCCATGGAAGCTCGGGATCTTGGAGTTGGTGTTTACCCTGGGGTGATTGATTGTGTCACTCTCACAGCCGGGTCAGCTTTTTGACAGGGTTGAAAATGCCCCCCACGCTCCCTTTGCTGCGCTAGGTCCGCTGCCCCTGGCCGGGCGCCCCCCGAGGGGGCCGTTTTCATCTTGGGGCGGCCCGGCGATGAAAAACGCCACCGAATGCTTCACCGCCCCATCCGGCTTTGCCGCGGCAGTGCGCCAGATCGGCTGCACGGTTTTAAGATGCCGGCCTGCTCCGTATTTTTAAGGTGTTTGGCATGGATTGGCACACTTGGATCGCCTACTTTGTGGCCTGCTGGATCATTGCGGTCTCCCCGGGCTCGGGCGCCGTGCTGTCCATGAGCCATGGCCTGTCGTATGGCGTGCGCAAGAGCAGCGCCACCATCTTCGGGCTGCAGCTGGGGCTGCTGACCATCTTGCTGATCGCCGGCGCGGGCGTGGGCTCGCTGCTGCTGGCCTCCGAATGGGCGTTCAACGCCGTGAAGATCGTCGGCGCCTGCTACCTGATCTACCTGGGCATCAGCCAATGGCGCTCGGGTGCCGCACCCCTGGCCACCCAGGAATCCATGCCCGAGCTCAGCGTGCGCCGCCGCGTGCTCACGGGCTTCCTGACCAACGCCACCAACCCCAAGGGCATCATCTTCATGGTGGCCGTGCTGCCCCAGTTCATGACCACCAGCCGCCCGCTGTGGCTGCAGTTGCTGATCCTGGCCGCCACCATGCTGGCCGTGGACACCATGGTCATGCACGGCTATGCGGCCAGCGCCAGCGCGCTGCGCGGCTTCATGCGCAGCGCGCGTGCCGTGCGCAGCCAGAACCGGGTCTTCGGCGCGCTGCTGATGGCCGTGGGCACGGGGCTGTTCTTCGTGCAGCGCGCCTCGCGCTGAGCCCCTCCCTGGGCTAACCCAAGGGTCTGTTGACGTTAATTTGCGGTCGCGAAGCAGCCTGCCAGCGTGCCAATCAAGGCGCGCGACGCCGTGCGTGTGCCTACACGCACAAGGAGTGCAACGCCGAGTGGCGCGCTGGCAGGCTGCTTCCCTTCGGGTTGCGCGGTTGCGGGGCCGTCTGCCGCGTTGCTCACACTCGCAAGGCATGGGCCTTGCTGCGCATGAGCGCCTTGCATACAACCCCGCAACCGCGCAACGCGATCCACAAATTAACGTCAACAGACCCTAGCTGTCGCGCGCCCGACATGGAGCGCGCGGCACCGGCCCCTACCATTTGGGGCATGAAAACCTTCCATTCCTATTCCGAAGTGCGTGCCTGCGTGGGGCAGGAAGTCGCCGTCAGCGACTGGATCACCATCACCCAGCAGCAGGTGCAGCTGTTCGCCGATGCCACGGGCGACCAGCAATGGATCCATGTGGACCCCGAGCGCGCGTCCAAGGGCCCCTTCGGCGCGCCGATCGCGCATGGCTTTCTGACGCTGTCGCTGATTCCCCAGTTTTTCCAGAACTGCTTTCACATCGAAGGCGCGCAAATGGGCGTGAACTACGGCCTCAACCGCGTGCGCTTCACCTCGCCCGTGCCCGTGGGCAGCCGCCTGCGCGCGCGCCTGACGCTGCAGGCCGCTGAGCCCATCGAGCCCGGCGGCCTGCAGATGACCTGGCTGGTGACCGTGGAGCGCGAAGGCGCGGACAAGCCCGCCTGCGTGGCCGAGTCCGTGGCCCGCAACTACGGTGCCAAGGCCTGAATGAAAACTGACCCCCACGCTACCCTTGCTGCGCAAGGCCCGCTGCCCCCCCAAGGGGGCGCTTTTCATCTTGGGGCTGCCCGGCGATGAAAAAAGCCCGCAGGCGGCACCTGCGGGCTGGCTGCGTGGTGGCAGCGGTTGCGGGGTCTGGGACTCAGGCGCCGAAGTTCAGCTGGCCCGAACGCTCGGCAGCGGCGGCCTCGCGGCGCACTTCCTCGCGGCTCACGCCAGCGGTGGCAGTGTTCTGGATGGGCAGGTAGCCTTCGGCGACGGAGGGCATGGTGCCATTGGCCTGGGCGGCCTTCAGGTCGGCCATGACCTGGGCACGTGTCAGCGTGCTCTGGGTCTTCACTTCGGGCGGGTAGCTGCTGTTGTCGGCGTAGTCGAAGCCGGCGGCCTGGGCGGCGAAGGCGGAAACGGTGAGGGCGGCCAGGACGGCAAAACGGCGGGTGTTCTTCATGATTCAAGTCCTTTGTTTTGTTTCTGGGACAGGGCGTTCCTTGCGGAAATCGCTTGGTAACGTAGAGCCCATGACTCAAATGTAGGACGGTGTGGAATCGGGATAAACCCTTGGATTGGCAATGCGCTTTTTCAGCGGTTGAAACAATCGGCGGGGAACTTTCCGCCGACCCAGGCCGGTCGCTCAGGCCGCGCCGGGCGCGCCCTCGGCCAGTGCGGCGCCGGCAAACTGCTGCTGGCGCCAGGCTTCAAACACCGTCACGGCCACGGCGTTGGACAGGTTCAGGCTGCGCTGCTGCGGCAGCATGGGCAGGCGCAGGCGCTGCTGCGGCGGGAACTGCTCGCGCACCTCGGCGGGCAGGCCCTTGCTTTCGGAGCCGAACACCAGCCAGTCGCCGGGCTGGAAGCCGAGGGCGTGGGCGGGGCTGCTGCTGTGCGTGGTCATGGCGAACATGCGCTGGCGGTCCGGCCGGCAGTCCTGCAGGAAGGCCTGCCAGTCGGCATGGCGGCGCACGGGCGCGTACTCGTGGTAGTCGAGGCCGGCGCGGCGCATCAGGCGGTCTTCCATGGAAAAGCCCAGCGGCTCGATCAGGTGCAGGCTGCAGCCGGTGTTGGCGGCCAGACGGATCACATTGCCGGTATTGGGCGGGATCTCCGGCGCGACGAGAACGATATGGAACATGGCCCGTATTGTCTCGCGGCGGCGGATGCCCCCGGGCCCCGGTCCCCTGCGGTCAGGGCGTGCGCGCCAGCACCAGGGCGCTGACCTCGGCCGCGCCTGCGCGGCGCAGGCAGGTGGCCAGCGCATGCAGGCTGGCGCCCGTGGTCATCACATCGTCGATCAACAGGATCTTGCGGCCGCGCACATGGGGCAGTTGCGCAGGTGGCACGGCAAAGACCGTGCGCAGCTGGCGCAGGCGCAGGGCGCGCGGCAGGTCATGCTGGGCCTGTGCCGTGTGGGCGCGCTGCACGGCCTGGTGCCGCAGCTTGCCCCGGGTGGATGCGCTGCAGAGCGCGCGGGCCAGCACCAGGGTCTGGTGAAAGCCGCGCTCTCGCAGGCGCTGCGGCGACAGCGGCATGGGCAGCAGCAGGTCGCATTGCTGCAGTTGCTCGCGCGCCTGAGGCAACTCCAGCAGCAGATCGGCCAGGCTGCGTGCCAGGCCGGTGTCTCCCCGGAACTTGAAGTCGCCGATCACCGTGTGCCACGGGTAGGCATAGTCCAGCGCGGCCAGGCAGTGCGTCAGCGGCGGCGGCTTGAGCAGGCAGGCGCCGCAGGTGCGGGGACCATCGGCGCCGGTGCGGGCCGGCAGCGGCATGGCGCAGCGCCCGCATCGCGCCATGGGTCCGGCCCAGCGTGCGCGGCAGTCCTGGCACAGGCGCCGCGCAGGCCAGCGGTGGCAGACGGCGCATTGGCTGGGCAGCAGGCCGGGCAGGCCGGCATGCCAGCGCGAAAGCCATGACGCAGGCAGGTTGGGCATGGAGTCAATATACTCGCGCCGCGTCCGCCACCCCTTTGCTCCGGGGCCGGGCGCCTGTCTTTTGAGGAGCACGGATTCCCCGCCCAGCCATGTCCCACGAATTGCCTCCCACCATCGATCCGGCCGCCGCATTGCGCTGGCAGCAGGGCGCGCCTGCGGCCTCGCCGTGGCTGCATGAGGAGGTGGCGCGCCGCATGCAGGAGCGGCTGGACTGGATCGTCAAGCCGCCCCAGCGCTGGTGCCACTGGCAGCCCGTGCGCGGCGGCCTGCAGGCCCATGCGCTGCTGCGCCAGCGCTATGCGCAGTCCGAATGCCTGGTCTATGAAGCCTCGCCGCTGCATGAGGCCGCCGCCCGCGAGCAGCTGGGCGCGCGCTGGTGGCAGCCCGCGCGCTGGACCGGGGGCGCCACGCGCTTCGGCGAGCCCGAGCCCGCCGGCGTGGACATGCTGTGGGCCAACATGGCCCTGCACCAGCAGGCCGACCCGCAGGCGCTGATCGCGCGCTGGCACCAGGCGCTGTCCGTGGACGGCTATGTGATGTTCTCCTGCCTGGGGCCCGATACGCTGCGCGAACTGCATGCCCTCTACGCCCAGCTCGGCTGGCCGCCCGCCGGGCAGGCCTTCACCGACATGCACGACTGGGGCGACATGCTGGTGCACGCAGGCTTCAGCGAGCCGGTGATGGACATGGAGCACATCACGCTGACCTTTGCCACGCCCGAGCGGCTGCTGCAGGAGCTGCGCGAGCTGGGCCGCAACTTCCATCCGCAACGCTTTGCCGCGCTGCGCGGCCGCCGCTGGCAGCAGCGCCTGCACGACGCCTTGCGCGAACGGCTGGCCGGCCCCGACGGGCAGCTGGCGCTGACCTTCGAGATCGTCTACGGCCATGCCTACAAGCCGCAGCCGCGCGTGCGCCTGGAGTCCAGCAGCGCCGTGTCGCTGGAGGACATGCGCAGCATGCTGCGCCAGCCGCGCAACACGGGTTTGCGATAGCCTGAATGTCGCTTTCCGGTCATTGATCGAAAACAAAAACGTCTACACTTTTCCCGAGCTGACAGAGACAACAGCTTTTCCCTGGGCTCGCTCTCCCGGGCCGGGAAAAGACCAGCGGTCCGCAGGCCGAAAGGGGAGACGATTTGGTGTTTCGCTTTGCCACGGGAACGAGAACGGGCCGGCGCATTCAAGAGTGGCCCGCCCGCAAGTTTGATCATCACCGGCTGCAGCAGTGCCTGCTCCTCTGGGAGCGGGCACTGGTCTTTCTGTCCCTGTGTTCCCTGCTGCCCGCACTGCTGGGCCGCATGCGCTGCCTCTTTCCATCCGCTCCCGGCCCGCACGGCACACACGGCACACACGGCACACACGGCACACATGCCCTGAAGGGCCGGCGCGCGCGCATCCTCCCATCCACTTTGCTGCTGTCCCCCGAGTTCATGCGCCTGCAGGCGCAGGCGGGGATGGCGGCCCGCCCCCATCCTGGTCCCATGTCCGAGCTGCCGTTGATGCCGGCTGGCACGCTATTGGTGATTGCGCGCAGGCACATCTGCGGCGCTTTCATGCATGCTCGGACAGTTGAGGCCGGGAGTTGCCCTTTGGGCAGGCGTTGAACGGTCTGGCTGCGCGGCCCCCACGCCGGCGCAGCGGAGCGAGTGGATAACCCGAGGCTTAGATGTAAGTGAAAACTATGAAAAGCATTTCCACCAGGCTGGTTCTCTGGGGCTTGATGAGTGTGGCAGGGGCAGGCTCCCTTGCACATGCGGCGACAGATCTGCCAGGCGGCCCGGCCGTCAATCAGCTCAACCTTCATCCGGCGGTCACGCGCATCGCGCATGAGCAGCATTACCTGCACTGGATGATGCTGATCATCTGCACGGTGATCTTCATCGGCGTGTTCGCCGTGATGTTCTATTCGATCTGGAAGCACCGCAAATCGCGCGGCGCCAAGGCCGCGAACTTCCACGAATCGGCCACGGTCGAGGTGGTCTGGACCGTCGTGCCCTTCATCATCGTCGTGCTCATGGCGCTGCCGGCCACCAAGGTGCTGGTGGCGCAGAAGGACACCACCAACGCCGATGTCACGATCAAGGCCACGGGCTACCAGTGGAAATGGGGCTACGACTACATCAACGGCGAAGGCGAGGGCCTGAGCTTCATCTCCACGCTGGACAGCAGCCACCGCGTGCTGTCCGACAGCGGCGATGTGTCCAAGGCACCCAACGACTACCTGCTCAAGGTGGACAACCCGCTGGTCGTGCCCGTGGACCGCAAGGTGCGCATCATCACCACGGCCAACGACGTGATCCACTCCTTCATGGTGCCGTCCTTCGGCATCAAGCAGGATGCGATTCCGGGCTTCGTGCGCGACACCTGGTTCCGCGCCGAGAAGACCGGCGACTACTACGGCCAGTGCGCCGAGCTGTGCGGCAAGGAGCATGCCTACATGCCCATCCACGTGAAGGTGCTGTCCAATGACGGCTACAAGGCCTGGGTGGACGAGCAAAAGAAGATCGCCGCCGCCAAGAAGGACGACCCCAGCAAGGTCTGGTCCCTGCAAGACCTGATCGCACGCGGCGAGAAGGTCTATGCGGCCAACTGCGCGGCCTGCCACCAGGCCAACGGCAAGGGCGCCGGTCCCATCAAGGCGCTGGACGGCAGCCCCGTGGTCCTGGGTCCCACGGCCGAGATGATGCATGTGGTGCTGGAAGGCCGTGCCAACGGCGCCATGCCCGCCTGGAAGCAGCTGAGCGATACCGAGCTGGCCGCCGTGGTCACCTTTGCCAAGAACCACTGGTCCAACAAGACCGGCCAGCTGGTGCAGCCGGCCGAGTTCGTGGCCGCCCGCACCGGCAAGTTCCCTGCGCAGTGAGCACGCAAGACAGATGAGCGATTGGAGATAACAGCATGAGCGCCGTACTTCCCCCCATCCACAGCCCTGCGGGCGAGGGCCACGAACATGCGCATGAGCACGAGCATGGACACGGGCATGACGACCATCACCACCACGCCACGCCCACGGGCTGGCGGCGCTGGATGTTCGCCACCAACCACAAGGACATCGGCACGCTGTACCTGCTGTTCTCGTTCACCATGCTGATGGTGGGCGGGGTGCTGGCGCTGCTGATCCGCGCCGAGCTGTTCCAGCCCGGGCTGCAGATCGTCAACCCCGAGCTGTTCAACCAGCTGACCACCATGCACGGCCTGATCATGGTGTTCGGCGCCATCATGCCGGCCTTCGTGGGCTTTGCGAACTGGATGCTGCCGCTGCAGATCGGCGCCTCCGACATGGCCTTCGCGCGCATGAACAACTTCAGCTTCTGGCTGCTGATCCCGGCCGGCCTGATGCTGGTGGGCTCGTTCTTCATGCCCGGCGGCGCACCCGCCGCAGGCTGGACGCTGTATGCGCCGCTGACGCTGCAGATGGGGCCGTCCATGGACACCTCCATCCTGGCCATGCACATCATGGGCGCAAGCTCCATCATGGGCGCCATCAACATCATCGTCACCGTGCTCAACATGCGCGCGCCCGGCATGACGCTGATGAAGATGCCCATGTTCGCCTGGACCTGGCTGATCACGGCCTACCTGCTGATCGCCGTCATGCCCGTGCTGGCCGGCGCCATCACCATGACGCTGACGGACCGCCATTTCGGCACCAGCTTCTTCAACCCCGCAGGCGGCGGCGATCCGGTGATGTACCAGCACATCTTCTGGTTCTTCGGCCACCCCGAGGTCTACATCATGATCCTGCCGGCCTTCGGCATCATCAGCCAGATCGTGCCGGCCTTCAGCCGCAAGAAGCTGTTCGGCTATGCGTCCATGGTGTATGCGACCTCGTCCATCGCCATCCTGTCCTTCATCGTGTGGGCGCACCACATGTTCACGACCGGCATGCCCGTCACGGGCCAGCTGTTCTTCATGTACGCCACCATGCTGATCTCGGTGCCCACGGCCGTGAAGATCTTCAACTGGGTGGCCACCATGTGGCGTGGCTCCATGACCTTCGAGACGCCCATGCTGTTCTCGGTGGGCTTCATCTTCGTGTTCACCATGGGCGGCTTCACGGGCCTGATCCTGTCGATGGCGCCCATCGACATCCAGCTGCAGGACACCTACTACGTGGTGGCCCACTTCCACTACGTGCTGGTGGCCGGATCGCTGTTCTCCATGTTCGCGGCCTACTACTACTGGGCGCCCAAGTGGACGGGCGTGATGTATTCGGAGACGCGCGGCCAGATCCACTTCTGGGGCTCGCTGATCTTCTTCAACATCACCTTCTTCCCCATGCACTTCCTGGGCCTGGCGGGCATGCCGCGCCGCTATGCCGACTACCCCATGCAGTTCGCCGACTTCAACATGGTGGCCTCGCTGGGCGCGCTGGGCTTCGGCCTGATGCAGGTGTATTTCTTCCTCTTCGTCGTCGTGCCCGCCATGCGCGGCAAGGGCGAGAAGGCGCCGCAAAAGCCCTGGGAGGCTGCCGAAGGCCTGGAGTGGGAAGTGCCCTCGCCGGCGCCGTTCCATACCTTCGAGACGCCGCCCAAGCTGGATGCGACGGCGACCCGCGTCATAGGCTGAAACGAACCACCGCCTGGGTCGCTTCGCGCCTTCCCCCTTCCTTGGTGTCCCTGGGGTGGGGCGCGACAGTCTCAGAGATTGCCAGTAGTCATGGAGATCAGAAAAATGGATGCACAGCAACGAAAAGCCAACGTGCGGCTGGCGCTGATCCTGGTATCGGTGGCGCTGGTCTTTCTGGCCGGCTTCGTGATCAAGATCACCGTGCTCCATTGAGCGCTTGAAGGCAACAGGAGGGCAATCCGTGAGCGTGCGCAGTGAAAACGCGAAGATGGTGGGCAAGCTGGCCGTGGTGGCGCTGGGCATGTTTGCCTTCGGCTACGTGCTGATTCCCATCTACAAGCACATCTGCGAGCTCACGGGCATCAACATCCTGTCGCTGTCCGAGCGGCAGGTGCCGGGCAACGGCACGGCCGGGCGCGATGTGAAGCTGCCTGCCAACTCGCAGGTGGACAAGAGCCGCACCATCACCGTGGAGTTCGACGCCAATGCGCGCGGGCCCTGGGACTTCAAGCCGGCGCAGCGCTCCATGCAGGTCCATCCGGGCGAGCTGGCCACGGTCATGTACGAATTCCAGAATGTGCAGAACCGCCGCATGGCGGCCCAGGCGATACCGAGCTATGCGCCACGCCAGGCGGCTGCGCATTTCAACAAGCTCGAGTGCTTCTGCTTTTCGCAGTACACGCTGGAGCCAGGGGAAAAGCGCGAGTGGCCGGTGGCCTTCGTGATCGATCCGCGCATCTCCAAGGACGTGACCACGATCACGCTGTCCTATACCTTCTTCGAGGTGGGCGGCAGCACGCCGGCCGCGCCCACGGGCGATGCGCCGGTGGCCGCAGGGCCGAAGCAGGAGCCGGCCTCATGAATGCGCCGCAACCCGGGGACAAGCGCCGCCCGCCCAGCGTGTGGCGCACGGTGCGCGCCGTGGCCTGGTCCCTGTTCGGCGTGCGCAGGGCAAGCGAGTACCAGCAGGACGGGGAGCGCATCACGCCGCTGCATGTGATTGCAGTGGGGCTGGCGGCCATCTTCCTGCTGGTGCTGGGATTGATCGCGCTGGTCAAGCTCGTGGTCTGAGCGGCGCGGCCATCGGGGACAGAGAGTGATCGACGGGAAACACAGAACCAAGAATGTCAGGAGCTGAGCAATGAGTGCAACCACCCACGGCAAAACGCCTTACTACTACGTGCCGGCAGAGTCCAGCCATCCCGTCATGGCGGCGGCGGGGCTGTTCTTCGTGATCCTGGGCGCGGGCAACTGGATCAACGGCCATGAATGGGGCATGTACAGCCTGGGCCTGGGCCTGGTCTGGTGGCTGGCCGTGCTCTTTTTCTGGTTCCGGGAGGCCGCGCATGAAAGCGAGTCCGGCAAGTACGGTCGCAAGATCGACCTGTCCTTCCGCTGGAGCATGAGCTGGTTCATCTTCTCCGAGGTGATGTTCTTCGGCGCCTTCTTCACCGCCCTGTGGTGGGCGCGCTCGCACTCGGTGCCCGCGCTGGGCAGCCTGGACAACGCCTTGCTGTGGCCCGACTTCAAGGCCGTCTGGCCCAGCATGGCAGCCGGCGCCACGGCCTCGCCGGCCAACAGTGTCGAGCCCTTCCAGACCGTGGGCCCGTTCTGGCTGCCCACCATCAACACGGCGCTGCTGCTGACTTCGGGCGTGACGCTGACCATTGCCCACCATGCGCTGCAGGCCGGCCACCGCGCCCGCACCATCGCCTTCATGTGGATGACGGTGATCCTGGGCTTCGTCTTCCTGTGCGTGCAGGGCTACGAGTACTACCACCTGTACACGGATCTGAACCTCAAGCTGTCCTCGGGCGTGTTCGGCTCGACCTTCTTCCTGCTCACGGGATTCCACGGCTTCCACGTCTTCGTGGGCATGCTGATGCTGTTCTTCATCACCATGCGCCTGCATGCCGGGCACTTCACGGCCGAGCGGCATTTCGGCTTCGAGGGCGCGGCATGGTACTGGCACTTCGTGGACGTGGTGTGGCTGTTCCTCTACGTGCTGGTCTACTGGATGTAGTCTGTATCCGGCCCCATGCAAAAAGAAGCGCCAGGGCGCTTCTTTTTGTTTGTGGGGGCAGGGGGCTTGTCTATTGCCCGGCGGTCCAGCCGGTGGGATGGATGTAGCCCAGCTTGGCCGCCAGCAGCACGCACAGGAACAGCGCGATGGACAGGCCCACGCGCAGCGCCAGTGCACGGAACATGGCGCGGCTGCGGCGCCTGTCGTCGCCCGCACCCTGCTGGTCTTCGGGATTGCGGCGCATCATGAAGAACAGGGCGCTGCCCAGACTGGCGACAATGGCCAGCAGGGCAAGAACGATCACGAATTTCATGGGTGGATTATCCGGTGCGTGTTTCCAGAATGCCAGAGCGCTGGCGGTTTGTACTGATCACCTTGGCCGCGCTGATCGGCGTGGCCGTCACGCTGTCCCTGGGCCGCTGGCAGCTGCAGCGCGCGGCCTACAAGCAGGAACTGTTCGACGCCGTGCAGCGCCAGCAGGGCCTGCCGCCGTGGAGCAACGCCCAGCTGGCAGCCGTGCAGCCCGATGCGGTGCCGAACCCCGAAGCCGCGCCCTGGCTGCACCGTCCCGTGCAATTGCAGGGCCACTGGATTGCGGGGCAGACGCTGTACCTGGACAACCGCCAGATGCAGGGCCAGCCGGGCTTCTTCGTGCTCACGCCGCTGCGGCTGGCTGCGCCGCATGAGGACGTGGTGATTGCCGTGCAGCGCGGCTGGGTGCCGCGCAACTTCCTGGACCGCACGGCCCTGCCCGAGGTGCAGACGCCCGAAGGGCTGGTGACCGTCCAGGGGCGCATGGAGGCCGCGCCGTCCCGGCTCTACGAATTCGGCCGTGCAGGGGCAGACCCTGATGGGCAAAAGTCGCGCATCCGACAGAATGTGGACATTGCCGAATGGGCCGTGGCCTCCGGGCTGCCGCTGCGCGAATGGAGCCTGCTGCAGACCGGCGAAGCCAGCGAAGGCCTGCGGCGCGACTGGCCCGTTGTGACGGCCGGTGTCGAGAAACACCATGGCTATGCGTTCCAATGGTTTGGACTTGCGGCCCTGATCACGCTTTTGTATGTCTGGTTCCAAATCGTCCGACGCTTTGTCCGCCCGCGCCATGCCCGCTCCTGAGACTCCCCTGGAGATGACTGTCCATGGCCTGCCACCCTTGCAGCCGGGCCTTGCCGGCGCGCAACGCACGCGCAGCGGCCGCTGGAAGATGCTGGCCGTGTTCGCGGTCTGCGCCGCGCCCGTGGTGGCCTCCTATTTCACCTACTACGTGCTGCGGCCTGGCCAGCAGCGCAGCTTTGGCGAGCTGATCGCGGACCAGCCAGCCTTGCCACCGGCCACGGCCACCACGCTGGACGGCGCCCCTGTACCGCTGCAGTCGCTCAAGGGCCAATGGCTGCTGCTGAGCGTGGCGGGCGGGGCTTGCGGCAGCGCCTGCGAAAGCCATCTCTATCTGCAGCGCCAGCTGCGCGAAACCCTGGGCCGCGAAAAGGACCGGCTGGACCGGGTCTGGCTCATCTCCGACGACGCTCCCGTGCCTGCCCACCTGCGCCCCGCGCTGGCCCAGGCCACGGTGCTGCGCGTGCCCGAGGCCGTGCTGCGCGGCTGGCTGCAGCCCGCGCCCGGTCATGCGCTGCAGGACCACCTGTACGTGGTGGACCCGCAGGGCCACTGGATGATGCGCATGCCCGCCGGGCTGGGCATGGCCGACGCCGGCAAGGCCAAGCGCGACCTGGACCGGCTGCTGCGAGCATCGGCCTCGTGGGACACGGCGGGACGCCCCGGCGACGGCGACTGAGGCCTGCGCCAAGGAACCGAGCCGGCAGCCAGGCCGTCTCATGGAGGCAGGCAGGCCCCGCAGCGCCGGGGTCTTGCGGTTATGGGTTATGGTTTGCGGCTGTGCGAAAGCGCCTTCAGCAGACGCTTTCGCCTTTTCCCTTTCCAGCCCGGGCGGCGCGCAGGCTTTGCGGCCACGCAGCCTGCGGCAACTACCTTGTTGAGGAAGCATGAACAAACGGACAGCGCTGCGCTTTCTGGGCGTGACCGCCATGGCATGGGGCGCCCTGGCGCTGAGCGGATGCTCGCGCGAGGCCAAGACCAGTTTCCAGGGCGTCGATGTCACGGGCGCCGAATACGCCAAGGACATTCCCCTGCGCGATGTGGACGGCAAGCAGCGCAGCATCAAGGACTTTGCGGGCAAGGTCGTCGTGGTCTTCTTCGGCTACACGCAATGCCCCGACGTATGCCCCACCACGTTGCAGGAGCTGGTCGAGGTCAAGCAGCAGCTGGGCGCCGATGGCGACAGGCTGCAGGGCGTCTTCGTCACCCTGGACCCCGAGCGCGACACGCCCGAGGTGCTCAAGGCCTACCTGGGCAACTTCGATCCCGGCTTCGTCGGCCTGCACGGCACGCCCGAGGAGACGGCGGCCGTGGCCAAGGATTTCAAGCTCTTCTACAAGAAGGTGCCCGGCAAGACCGAAGGCACCTACACGCTGGACCATTCGGCCGGCAGCTATGTCTACGACACGGCCGGCCGCCTGCGCGTGTACGAGCGCTACGGCGGCGGCCCGCAGGTGCTGGGCGCCGACGTCAAGGCCCTGCTGCAGGAAAAGCGTTCCTGATCCTGCGCGCGCCGCAGCCAGTGTGACCGCCGTCACATTGGCTGCGTTTAGGCGCGATGCGGCACACCATCCCTGATGTGCATCGCCGCAGGACTGCTTAGAGTGGGCCCCGCCTGGAGCGTCATGCCGACGCCCCGCCCATCTCCAAGAGACCTGATCCATGCGGCGAAACGTGTACGTCACCCAGCGTGAGTACCCTTTGAACGAAGGAGAGACGCTTCTTTCCGTCACCGACCTGAAGGGGCGCATCGTCTATGCCAACGATGCCTTCATCCGCGTCAGCGGCTTCGAGGCCGCCGAGCTCTACGGCAAGGCCCACAGCATCGTGCGCCATCCGGACATGCCGGCCGCCGCCTTCGCCGACATGTGGTCCACCATCCAGCGAGGGCTGCCCTGGAGCGCCCTGGTCAAGAACCGGCGCAAGAACGGCGACCACTACTGGGTGCGCGCCAACGCCAGTCCCATACGGCATGCGGGCACCGTGGTCGGCTACCTGTCCGTGCGCACCCGGCCGCAGCCGTGCGAAGTGCAGCAGCATGCGGCGCTCTATGAACAGATCAATGCCGGCGTGCGCTCGCTGGGCCTGCACCGGGGCTTCCCAGTGGGGCGTGGCGCCGCGGGCGCGCTGCAGCGCTGGTGGCGCTTCAGGCCGCTGGCCTGGCGGGCGCAGGCCATGGTGGCGGGACTGTGGCTGCTGGGATCGGCCGGGCTGTGGTTGCCGTCGCTGCAGGCCTGGGCCTCGGCTTTGCCCCTGTCCCTGACGCTGGCCGAGATCTGGCCCGCCTGGCTGATCTGGAGCCTGGCTTGCGTGGCGGCCGGGCAGTGGCTGCGCACCAGGCTGCTCATGCCCCTGGCTGCCCTGCGCGGACAGGCCCAGGCCGTGGCCAGCGGGCAGCAGACGGGGGAACTGTTCACGCAGCGCACGGACGAGATCGGCGCCATCGGCGGCGCCGTGCGGCAGACCGGACTCAACCTGGTCTCCCTGGTGGACGACATCCAGGGCAAGAGCGACCAGGTGCGCCGCTGCGCGCTGGCCGTGCAGCAGGGCAGCACCGAACTGAGCGACCGCACCGAGGCTGCCGCCGCCAGCCTGGAGCAATCGGCCCAGGCCATGCAGGCCCTGGCCTGCGCCATAGAGCGCAGCAGCGCCCAGGCCGGCGAGGCCGCCCGCCGCGCGCGGCATGGCGTGGACATGGCCGGGCAGAGCAGCCGCATGGTCGCACAACTGGACCAGGGCATGCGCGGCGTGGCCCGGACCAGCGACCAGGTCGGGGAGATCAGCTCGCTCATCGACGGCATTGCCTTTCAGACCAATCTGCTGGCGCTCAACGCCGCCGTGGAGGCCGCGCGCGCCGGCGAGCACGGCAAGGGCTTTGCCGTGGTGGCCGACGAGGTGCGCGGCCTGTCCCAGCGCAGCGCCCACGCTGCGCGCCAGATCAAGGCATTGATCGAGGCATCGCAGCAGCAGGTGGCGCAAAGCTGCGCCATGGCGCGCGAAATGGGCGAGGCCATGCTCGCCGTGCAGGCCGACATGCGCGAGCAGCTGCTGCTGGCCGAAGGCATGCAGGCCGCCAGCCAGGCCCAGGCCGGTGGCGTGCAACAGGTACAGGCCGCCGTGCAGCAGCTCGAACAGATGACCCAGCACAACGCCACGCTGGCGCGCGACACCATCGCGCACGCGCAGCAGCTGGCCGGGCAGGCTCAGGCGCTGGAGGCTGCGGCATCGGTCTTCCACGGCAAGGGGCCGTCCGCATGATGGCGTCGGCCTGGAGCGCGCAAGCCGGCCATCTGATCGGGCCGTGCGAGGCGCTGGATGAGGAGCTCAAGCGCGTGGCCATGGAGGCCGCGCCCGACGGCATCGTGCTCGTGGATCGCAAGGGCCGCATCCTGCTGGCCAATCCCGCCATGCAGGCCATGAGCGGCTATGGCGCCTCCGAGCTGCTGGGCCGTCCGCTGCAGATGCTGCTGCCGCCCGAGGCGCATGCGGCCCATGGGCCGCAGCTGCAGTCCTACTTCGCCCAGCCCGCGCGCCGGCCCATGGGGCAGGGGCGGGACCTGTGGCTGCTGCGCAAGGACGGCAAGCGCCTGTCCGTGGACATCGCCCTGGGCCATTCCCCGCACGGCGGGGGCGTGGCCGTGGCCTTTGTGCGCGACCTGTCGCAGCTGCGCCAGATGGAGGCCTGCATGCACTACCACGCCACGCACGACACGCTCACCGGCCTGCTCAACCGCTGGCAGTTCGGGTTGCAGCTGGAGCAGGCGATCTCGCAGGCGCAGGCGCAAGTGGGTTCGGGCTCGGGCTCGGGCACCGGGCCCGCGTCCTTTGCGCTGCTGCTGCTCGACCTCGACAACTTCAAGGCCATCAACGACGGCTATGGCCACGACGTGGGCGACCAGGTGCTCAAGGAAGTGGCGCGCCGCCTGCAGGCCGCGCTGGGCACTTCGGCCACGCTGGCGCGCATGGGCGGTGACGAGTTCACCGCCGTGCTGCATCCCTGCAACGGGCCGGACCTGCGCCGGCGCGTCGACGCGCTGCTGGGCGAGCTGTGCCGGCCCTGCGCCATCGGCCACTACGCGCTGAACTTCGGCGCCAGCGTGGGCGTGGCCTTCTACCCGCAGGACGCGGGCGATGCGGCCACCCTCATGCGCTATGCCGACATGGCCATGTACGACGCCAAGCAGCGCGGCCGTGCCTCCTACGCCTGCTATGCCAGCGCCATGGGCGAGGCCATGGCCGAGAAAGTGCTGCTGCACGAACGCCTCAAGCGCGCCCTGGACCGGGGTCTGCTGAGCCTGCATTTCCAGCCCCAGGTGCAGGTGCTGGGCGGCCAGGTCCAGGGCGTGGAGGCCCTGCTGCGCTGGAACGACGAGCAGATGGGCTGGGTCTCGCCGGAGCGCTTCGTGCCCGTGGCCGAGTCCACGGGCCTGATCCTCGCGCTGGGCGAATGGGTGATCGATGCGGCCTGCCGCCAGGCCGGCGACTGGCTGCGCGCAGGCATGCCGCTGCGCGTGGCGGTCAACCTCTCGGCCCAGCAACTGCGCCAGGCCGACCTGCAGCAGCGCCTCATGGGCAGCCTGGCCCGGCATGGCGTGCCGCCGCACCTGCTGGAGCTGGAAGTCACCGAGTCCGCCGCCATGACCGACCCGCAGCAGGCGCGCGAACTGCTGGGCAGCCTGCTTGCCGCAGGTGTCTGCGTGGTGCTGGATGATTTCGGCACCGGCTACTCCTCGCTGGCCCACCTGCGCGATCTGCCCGTCTCGCGCGTGAAGATAGACCGCACCTTCATCGGCCCCATGCTCGACAGCCCGGCCGACGCCAAGATCGTCAAGGCCGTGATCGCGCTGGCCCGCACCCTGGGCCTGCAGGTGGTGGCCGAAGGCGTGGAAACCGCCGAGCAGCTGCGCCTGCTGCGCATCCTGGACTGCGACGCCTACCAGGGCTGGCTCTTCGCCCGCGCCATGCCGGCGGAGCAGATTCCCGCGCTGATTCACAAGCCCGTGGCGACCTTGCTGGCGCAGCAGGAGGAAGAGGCGCTTGAGCATCAAACTGCGGACTGTTGCGATGGGAAGGGAGCGATGGTGAGCAGGGACGGCGGTTCTGCCAAACCTGGCGCTTGATGTTGCAACAGGTCGACAAGCCTACCGGTCCGCCCGATCAACCGCCACGCCTCTCGCACCCCACCTCCTTCACCCCACCTCCTTCACCCCACCCCCACTGATCCTCGACAACACCGCAGGCTGCAGCACGCAATGCCATCGATCCGGCCGCTCCAGCGCGCCCAGTTGCACCAGGCGCACAAGGCTGCGTGCGATGGTTTCGCGCGTGGTGGCCAGCAGGGCGGCCAGTGCGCCCTGGCTGGGCAGGCGCACGAGCAGGCTTGACTGCAGCGCGGCCAGTTGCATCAGGGTGGCGGCCAGCTGGCGCAGCACGCCGGGGATGCGGACGATGTGGGCCCATTCCGCCAGCAGGGCGTTGTTGCAGGTGTAGCTGGTGGCCAGCGCGCGCACGAAGGCGGCATCGACCAGGCCGCGGCGCGTGATGGTGGCGATGTCCACGCAGCAGATGCGCCCCGGGCCCAGGGCCTCGAAGTGCATGGCCGAGGGCTGCTGCAGCCAGCCCGGGCTGCCCAGCGCGTGGCCGTTGCCGAACAGTGCCACGGGCCGCTGCACGCCGTCGCCGCCACGGCGGATAGCCAGGACGAAACCGAGCTTGATCACCTGGAATTCATGGGCAACGCAGCCTTGCGCCTGGAGCTTCTGGCCCTTGGCCAGGCCGCGTTCGCGGATGTGCGGCAGCCATTGCAGGAAGGCGGGTTCGGGCAGTTGCCCCAGCAGGCAGTGCGACGAACGCATGCATTCGCTGCAGCGTACGGCTGAAGGCGCAAAGGACGACGATGGCATGGCACGGACGGTTCGAAGGCGCCGCAAGCCAGGGCAGGAGGCGCCCTGGCGCTGGCAGGGACCCGGGCGTGCGGCCAGGGCGAAGCCGTGCAGGCTAGCGGGCCCTGCGGCTGAATGCAACGTGATGTAACCGTTTTCGCGCCAGATGGCGTCAATCCACCGCTGTTCCTTGACCTGGGTCAGACGGCTGCCGTGCTGCTGGCGCTGCTGGCATGGTCGGCACCGCTGGCCGTTTCGCTGCCGTGGGCGCGGGCGGCTTCGCGCATGCGTGCCAGCTCGCGTGCGGGCAGGGGGATGTCGCCGCTGGCGACCTTCATCAGCAGGCAGTGCAGCATTTCGGTGGACAGTCCGTGCAGCACCAGGCGGTGGCCGGCGCGCAGGGTGGACAGGGGCACCAGCGGGTGCTTGTTGTTGAGCATGACCAGGTGCTCGGGCGAGGCGAGGATCTTGGCCGCATAGATGGCCACGGTCTCGTCCAGCTGCAGCGAGTTGCTGGCGCGCCAGAAGTCGTTGTCGGTCAGCAGCAGCTGGTAGACGGGCGTGTAGACCTCGATGGCGCTTTGCAGGTCCAGCAGGTTCAGGCGCCCGCGCGGCATGTCCTCCAGGCGCAGGGGCGGGTTGCGCAGCATGGAGAAGTCGGGCTCGACCACGGGCTGCAGTTCCTGGCCTGCGGCGCGCAGCGCGTTGTTCAGGCGGATGACGAAGTTGAACAGGTTCAGGTCGTGCCTGAGGAACAGGTCGTCCCTGATGTCGTCGATGCTGCCTGGCTCCAGCGGTGTGGTGGACACGGGCGTGGGCGCGTTGGCCGCGACAAAGGCCAGGATCTGCGAGCCCAGGTGGAAGTGGCGCAGGATGAGCCAGTTGGCCTCGGGCGAGACGAAGCGGTTCATGCTGAAGGCCAGCAGCCGGTGCAGCAGCCTGGAGTGGGCCCAGTTGCGCGGCAGCAGCACCTTGAGGATCTGGATGAGGACGATGCTGGTGCGCGCCAGCGGCCGCAGGAAGGGCAGCAGGTACTGGCGCGAGCCGCTGCTGCAGTCGCGCAGCCAGGCGGCCTTGACGTCGTCGGGCAGCGGCGTGCTCTGGTCCAGGTACAGGGCACGCCAGGGGCTGGGGTCGCGCTCGTCGTGGGGCTGGTCGATGAAGTCTGGCGGTTGCATCAGTTCTCCTCGGTCAGGACATGCTCGAACTGCATCAGGTACAGCGCCGCCGTGTGGCGCGCGGTGCGCACGATGGCCTGCGCCGCCGTGCCCCCGGCACCGTCTGTGCCGTCCAGCGCCATCACCATCTGCACGGCCATGAGCCAGCGTTCCAGGTGGTGTTCGTCGTTGGCGCCGTGGTATTCCAGGAAGCGGAAGGCATCGGGCGGCAGCGGCAGGCTGGCGCGCAGCAGCGGCAGCAGGCTGGGCACGATGCGCTGGCCCGTGCCTTCGATGATGTAGATGGCGCCCAGCAGGCCCACGGGATTGGGCGTGGCGGCCAGGCCGTGCAGATAGGCGTTGAGCGCCTCGCCGCCGGGGTTGCGGCGCAGGCGGGTGAGGTCGGTCTCGGTGCCGCCGGCCTTCAGGTAGTCCTCGTGCAGGATGCGGAAGTCGTTCTGCTCCTCGCCCGCATGCACGTCGATCAGCGCAGCCAGCGCCCCATGTTCGCCGGTCAGCGAGGCCGCGCCCTCGCGCATCCACAGGCTGCCCTCGCGCACCTGGGGAACCCAGTGGCTCATCCAGCGCACGTAGTCCGCCGTCTGCAGCCTGCCTGTGCGTATGCGCTGCAGCAGCGGCGTGCGCCACACGCGCGAGCGGTAGTCCTGCCAGAGGCTGGCCAGTTCGGTCAGCAGCGGCGCGAGCGTGGCCGGGGCCTGGTTCGGGTCGTGGGGCGGGGCGATGGTGGAGACATCGGGCAGCAGGTCCGGGGCAGCGGGAGCTTCGGCGGTGGCACTGCGCGCTGTGGCCTTGGCCGGGGTGGCGGTGGGAGCCTGGGCCGCATCCTCCACTTCCAGCAGCATGTAGCCGGCCGTGAAGCGGCCCGATTCGGGAATGAAGCACAGCACGGTATCGCCGTGCTTCAGGCGCGCCGATTGCGTGCGCAGGAATTCGGCCAGCATCACGAAGATGGAAGCCGCGCCCGTGTTGCCGCGCCAGGCCAGGTTGCTCCACCAGCGTTCGCGCGGGATGCCGAGCTGGGCCTTTCCCAGCAACTCGTCCACCACGGGGATGAAGCGCTCCGACGAGTAGTGGCACAGGAAGTGGTCTATGCCGCGCCCGGGCACCCAGCCCGTGTGCGCCAGGTGGGCGTATTCGTGGATGCAGACATCGAACAGGTGCGGCAGCAGACGGATGTCCTGGCGCAGCGACAGCGCGCCTGCGGCCTCGGCATCGCCCCAGGCGGCAAAGTCCAGGTGGCTGGTGGCGCGGTCGGGCGTCAGGCCCAGCTGCATGCAGACCGGGTAGTCGCCCGCAAAGCTGCGCAGGTGCGTCCAGCGCAGCTTCAGGCGCAGGCCGGGCGCGTCGGGCAGGGCCTGAGGGCCGCCCAGCAGCACGGCGCCTGCGCCATCGGACAGCATCCAGCGCAGGAAGTGGGCGTCGAAATCCGTGTTGTATCCCTGGGCCGCGAAGCGCGAGCGCTTGAACAGGCGCGAGGGCATTTCGCTGGCCACGGCCAGGGCCAGCGAGTCGGGCGCGCGGTCCACGGCCTGGGCCGCCGCCTGCAGCGCGCCCACGCTGGCGGCGCAGACGCCGTGCACGGACAGGGTCTCCATGGGCGGCGCGGCCATCTCGCCCTGGATCATGCTGGCAAAGCCGGGCATGAGTGCATCGCCGCCCGAGGAACCGCTGGCCAGGAAGCCCACATCGCCCAGCGCGCGCCCGGCCTGCGCCAGGCAGTCCTGGATGGCCTGGGCGGCCATGGCCGTGTTGCTGTGCACGGTGCGGCCTTCGGCGTCGATGGCGTAGTGGCGCTGGACAATGCCGTTCTCGGCCAGGATGCGGCGCTTGAGGCGCTCGGACAGGCGGTTGAGCGGCGCCACGTAGGCATCCATGCCTGCGTTGTCCACGGGTTCACCGGGCAGGAACATGCCTGCGGCATGCAGATAGACGTTGGAATAGGCGACGGGCATGGGTTCAGGGTCGTATCAGTCGTATGTTCCGGGAGGCATTTGCGCACGCGTGCGCGCCGGCGGCCAGACCGTGCCCAGCACGAAGACGCGGGCCATGTAGGGTAGCAGTCCGCCCTCGTTGAGCGCAGGGGCCACGCGCTGGCGGTAGTGTTCGCTGTGCAGGCGCGTGAGCTCGGACCAGTGGGCCTGGGGCCGCTCGTGGTGGGCCGTGTGCAGGCCGATGTTGAACAGCAGCGGATTGACCCAGCCCTCGAAATTGCGCGCGTAGTTCAGTGGCGTGGCGCTGTCCATCCGCTGGCCGCGCGTCAGCGGCCGGCCATCGGCATGGGCGTGCTGCAGGTAGTTGGTGGCCAGCAGCCAGTGCAGGCCATGCAACTGGGGAACGATCACCAGCAGCAAGGCCTTTTGCCAATCCAGCGACAGCAGCAGTGCCCAGCTGCCCAGCCACAACAGGTACTGGCCCATGCAGTAGCGAAAGGCGCCGGGCCAATGCCGCCGCAGCTGGCCCAGCCAGCGCAGGAACAGCGGGTACAGCACCCAGCCGGCCTGCAGCGGGTGGAGCAGGTAGCCCAGCAGATGGTTGTGGTCGCCGCCGAAGCGGTAGGTGCGTGCCATGTCGCGCGGGCCGTGGCGGAAGCGGTGGTGGTTGGCCACATGGGCGGGCCAGAACACGAAGGTCGGGTGGCCTTGCAGCAGGGTCAGCCAGTAGTCGGTGAAGCGGTTGGCCCAGCGCCCGCGCCACATGCGCAAATGCGTGTGGTTGTGGTGGATGACGCCCACGCCCAGCGTGAGGAACAGCTCGATCCCGTAGAGCCACAGGTTCCAGCCGTGCTGCCACTGCCACCACACGATCAGCGGCAGCGCCACCAGATAGGCCAGCGACTGCAGGTCGCGCCCGTGGCGCAGCCGGGGCAGCCGGGGCTGGACGTGGCGAGCAGGCGGCCGGCTCATTCCGTCCTGGGCCGGGCCGTGGCGGGCAGTGCCACGCGCGTGCGCATCAACCGGTCCATGAAGGCCAGCGCAAAGCCATAGTTGCCGTTGGGCCGGGCATGGTGCAGGTGGTGGCGCCGGCTGGCGGCCAGCGCATGCGTGTCGGACACCCCGGGAAAGAAGTCGTAGTTGGAGTGGCCTATGACGTTCAGCAGCAGGCTGAGCACGGGCACCGAGGCCAGCGACCAGAAACTGAAGTCGTGCACCACCATGGGCAGCAGGATGACGTTGCCCAGCATCAGCGCCTCGATGGGATGGAAGCTGTAGGTGGACCACGGCGTGGTGACGATGGAGCGGTGGTGGTCGCCATGAAAGCGCCCCAGCAGCCGCGTGTGCAGCAGGCGGTGGTTGATCCAGAAATGCACATCGTTCCAGATCAGCAGCACCACGACTTCGATGGCAATGCGCCAGGGGCCTGCATCGGGCTCCAGCCGCGCCCACCCCAATTGCAGAAGGCCCCAGGGCACGATCATGCCGATGCCGAAGATCAGCACCGAATGCAGCGACTGGCGCCATTCGCGCTGCAACTGGTCGGGCTTGAGCGGGCGCGTGTCCAGCACGCGGCCCACGCCGCGCCGCTGCAGCCAGCGCGTGAGCGCCGACATGCCCCAGCCGCCGGCCAGGTAGAGCACGCCAAAGAAGGCCAGGCCCCAGGCCATGACCTGCCAGGCATTGAGTTCGGTAAAGGCTTGGGCTGCGGTCATGGGGGGGTCAAAGAGGGCACGTCACTGGGCGCATCATTGTGCGCGTATGCCCTGTTCGCGGATGATGCGGCCCAGCGTCGCCACGTCCTGGCGCATGCGCAGGGCCAGGCCTTCGGGCGAGCTGCCCACGGCCTGCCAGCCCTGGGCGGCCAGGCGCGCGCGCATCTCGGGCGAGCGCACGATCTCGCTCACGGCCTCGGCCAGCTTGTGCACATGGGCGGCGGGCATGGCCTTGGGCGCGGCCACGGCGTTCCAGATCTCCAGGTCGAAATCGCCCACGCCCAGCTCCTTGAGGCTGGGCAGGCCCGGCGCCAGCGGGCTGCGCGCGGCCGAGGTCACGGCCACGCCGCGCAGCTTGCCGGCCTGGACCTGGGCCATGGCCAGCGCGGGCGGCAGCATGGACAGCTGCAGGTCGCCGCCCTGGATGGCGTTGAACACCTGCGGGTAGCCGGGATAGGGAATGTGCTCGGGCCTGAGCGCGGAGCGGCTCTTGAGCAGCTCCATGCCCAGGTGGCCCACGGTGCCCACGCCGGGCGAGCCGTAGCTCCAGCGGCTGCCGGCCTGGGCAGCGGCCTCCAGGAAGGCCCGACCCTCGGGCGCGCCGGCCGGCGCCACCAGCACCAGGGGCGCCACGCCGATCAGGCTGACGGGCTGCAGGTCCTTGACGGGGTCGTAGCGCACGGCGGGGTTGAGCAGGCGGGCAATCGTCAGGTTGCCGTTGATCATCACGCTGAAGGTATGGCCATCGCGCGCACGGGCCACCTGCTCGCCTGCGATGTTGCCGCCTGCTCCCACCTTGTTCTCGACGATGACGGGCTGGCCCAGGCGCTTTTCCAGCGGCTCGGCCAGGGCGCGCGCCGTGAGGTCGGGCGAGGAGCCCGCGGGAAAGCCCACGATCAGATGCAGGGGCCTGCTGGGCCACTGGTCGCCCGCCACGGCGGCGCAAGGCAGCATGGCCGAAGCCAGGGCGGTGGCCAAGGTATTGGCGAAGAGGCGGCGTAGTGGCGAGATGGCGCGGGCGGGCATGGGTGCGTGGGGGCCGCAAAGGCTGCGGGCAATAAAAAACCCGGAGATTATCCGGGTTTGTCTTGAAGCGGCCTGTCAGCCCAGGCCGTCAGGCCATCAGGCGAACTCGGCCAGGGCCTTCTTCATCTTCTTCATGGCAGCCACCTCGATCTGGCGAATGCGCTCGGCGCTCACGCCATACACGGCGGCCAGTTCATGCAGCGTCATGCCGCCCGAGCCGTCATCGTTGACCTTGAGCCAGCGCTCCTCGACGATGCGGCGGCTGCGGTCGTCCAGCGAATCCAGCGCCATGGCAATGCCGTCGGTGGCCAGATGGTCACGCTGGCGCGACTCGATCATGGCCGTGGGCTCATGTGCGCCGTCGGCCAGATAGGCGATGGGACCGAAGGCCTGCTCGCCATCATCGCTGGGCGAGGGGTCCAGCAGCACGTCGCCACCGGCCAGGCGCGTTTCCATCTCCATGACTTCTTCGCGCTTGACGTTGAGCTTCTCGGCCATGGCGTCGATCTCGCCGGAGGTCAGCGTGTCGCGCAGCATGGCGCCGTCCTCGGCCATGGCGGCGTCGGACTTCAGGCCCTGCTTCATGGAGCGCAGGTTGAAGAACAGCTTGCGCTGGGCCTTGGTCGTGGCGACCTTGACCATGCGCCAGTTCTTGAGGATGTACTCGTGGATCTCGGCCTTGATCCAGTGCATGGCGTAGCTCACCAGGCGCACGTTCTGATCGGGATCGAAGCGCTTGACGGCCTTCATCAGGCCGACATTGCCTTCCTGGATCAGGTCGCCGTGGGGCAGGCCGTAACCCAGGTACTGGCGCGAGATGGACACCACCAGGCGCAGGTGGGACATCACCAGACGCCCTGCGGCGTCCAGGTCACTGTGTTCCTTGAGCTTGCGGGCGTAGTCCTGCTCTTCCTCGAGGGTGAGCATGGGCAGGCGGTTGACCGCGGAAATGTAGGCATCCAGATTGCCCAGAGGCGGCACCAGGGCCCAGGGGTTAGCGGGCGCCAAGGTGGTCGCAATGGAGCCGGAGGCGTTTGTCATTGCAGAGTTCCTTTCTTCCATTCCTTCATATTAGCACTCGTTAGGATTGAGTGCTAAAGCCGAAGTTCCGCGGGTTTTTCAGTCGGTTGCAGAAATCTTCGGCACTGCAAAAGTCGCTTCTGGCTAGTCTGAGCGATTTTTGGAAACCCTGCTTGCCGGCGGGAGGCATGTGTCGGCCCCCGCCGGGTTTTGACCCCTTTGCGCCCGGCTCCGCCGGCGACCGGGCGAACGGCACGAAAGATGCAGGTTCGTGCAGTCGCGGTGCCCAGCGGCTATTTGAACCGTGGCTGCACGATGATCTTCACCGCCGACTCGTTGTTGTGGATCAGCGTGTCAAAGCCCTGGGCCACCAGGTCATCGAGCTGGATGCGCTGGGTGATGAAGGGCTCGAGGTTGATCTTGCCCTCCTCGACCAGCTTGATGGTTTCCTGGTGGTCGTTGCAGTAGGCGATGGTGCCGCGCACGTCCAGCTCCTTCATGACCACGCTGTGCACGTTGATGGTGGCCGGATGGCTCCAGATGGACACGATCACCACCACGCCCGTGGCCTTCGTCGCGGCCACCAGCGTGTCCAGCACCTTGTTCACGCTGGTGCATTCGAACGACACATCCACGCCCTTGCCGCCGGTGAGCTTCATCACCTCGGCCACCACGTCCACCTCGGAGGGGTCCAGGATGTGATCGGCCACGCCCGATTCACGCGCCTTTTGCTTGCGCTTGGCACTGAGCTCGGTGATGACGACGGTCAGGCCCTTGGCCTTGAGGATGGCCGACAGCAGCAGACCGATGGGGCCGGCGCCGCCCACCAGTGCCACATCGCCGGCCTTCGCTCCGCTGCGGGTGTAGGCATGGTGGCCCACGGACAGCGGCTCGATCAGCGCGGCCTGGTCCAGTGGAATGGCATCGGAGATGGGATGCACCCAGCGGCGCTTGACGGCAATCCGCTCGGACAGCCCGCCACCGCGCCCGCCCAGGCCGATGAAGTTCATGTCCTTGGACAGGTGGTAGTTGTCGCCCGGCCCCGTGGGCACATCGTCGGCCACGATGTAGGGCTCCACCACCACATGCTGGCCGACCTGGATATCGTCCACCCCTGCGCCCACGGCGTACACCACGCCCGAGAACTCATGCCCCATGGTGATGGGTGCGGACTCGCCCGAGATGGGATGCGGGTGGCCGCAGGGCGGGATGAAGATCGGCCCTTCCATGAACTCATGCAGATCCGTGCCGCAGATGCCGCACCAGGCCACTTCGATGCCCACGGTGCCGGGCTCCACCACGGGTTCGGGGATGTCCTCGATGCGGATGTCGCCCCGGTCGTGGAAACGTGCTGCTTTCATGATTGAACTTTCTGTTTTGCAAGGCTGGGTTGGCGGGCGGCACAGCCGCCCCATGGCGATTATTCGGCCTTACCGCAGGTGATGAACTTGCTGCAGGTCATAGACACGCACTGGCAGGCCTTCCTGCCGCGCCTTGAGCTGCAGCGCCAGGTACAGCGAGTAGTGGCGCGACTGGTGCAGGTTGCCGCCGTGGAACCACAGCGCCTCTTGCTGCGTGGGCTTCCACATGTTGCGCTGCTCGCCCTCCCACGGTCCCGGGTCCTTGGTGGTGTCCGAGCCCAGGCCCCAGACCTTGCCCACCTTGTCTGCCACCTCCTGGCTGATCAGGTCGGCCACCCAGCCGTTCATGGAGCCATAGCCGGTCGCGTAGACCACCAGGTCCGCCGGCAGCTCGGTGCCATCGGCCAGCACCACCGCGTTTTCCGACAGGTGGCTGATCTGCTTGCCCGCCTGCAGCTTGATGCTGCCGTCGATCACCAGATCGCAGGCCCCCACGTCGATGTAGTAGCCCGAGGCGCGGCGCAGGTACTTCATGAAAAGGCCCGAGTCGTCATCCCCGAAGTCCAGCATGAAGCCGGTCGCCTCCAGCTGGCGGTAGAACTGAGCGTCGCGCTCGCGGATGCGGTTGTACACCGGCACCTGGAAGTCGGCCATGATGCGGTAGGGCAGCGAGGCAAAGATCAGGTCCGCCTTCCTGGTCGTCACGCCGCTGGCCACGGCGCGCTCCGAGTACAGGTCGCCCAGGCCGATGTCCATCAGCGAATCGGAGCGCACGATGTGCGTGGACGAGCGCTGCACCATGGTCACATCGGCGCCGTGCTCCCACAGGGCCGCGCAGATGTCGTGGGCGGAATTGTTGGCGCCGATCACCACCACCTTCTTGCCCGCGTAGGCGTCCGGGCCATGGTGCTGGGACGAGTGCTGCTGCTCGCCCTTGAAGATGTCCTGGCCCTTGATCTTGGGCACATTCGCCTTGCCCGACATGCCGGTGGCGAACACCACATGCTTGGGGCGCAGCACCTGCGTCTCGCCATTGCGCTCCAAGGTGACTTCCCATTCCTGCCGGTCCTCATCGAAGCGGGCGTTCAGGCAGTTGGTGGACGGCCAGTAGTTGACCTCCATCACCTTGGTGTACATCTCCAGCCAGTCGCCGATCTTGTCCTTGGGCGCGAACACGGGCCAGTTGTCCGGGAAAGGCATGTACGGCAGGTGGTCGTACCAGACCGGGTCGTGCAGGCACAGCGATTTATAGCGGTTGCGCCACTGGTCGCCGGGGCGCGCCTGGCGGTCGATGACGATGTGCGATACCCCCAGCTGGCGCAGCCGCGCGCCCAGCGCAATGCCGCCCTGGCCGCCGCCGATGACGAGCACGAAAGGCTGCCTGTCGCGGCCCAGTTCCTGGGCCTCCTGCTGGCGGCGCTCCAGCCAGGTCTGGCGGCCACGCCGGATGCCGTGCTCGGCCCCCATCGGGCGGCGCGTGCCCATGGGTTCCTCATGGCCCTTGAGCTCCTGGGCGGCCGTCAGCAGCGTCCAGATGCGTCCGTCCCTGATGCGGGCATGGCCGCCGCCGCGCGCATGGCGCGTATCGATCACGATCCAGGCGGACACCACGCCATCGGCCTCCTCCACCGCCTCGCGCTCGTCCAGCGAAAAGCGCACGGGCGCAGCGGCGTCCAGCTGCGCAGCCAGCATGTCGGCGATCTGGCTGCGCCCTTCCATGGTCTTGATGTTCCAGGTCAGCAGCACCAGGTCGCGCCAATAGCATTCATCGGCGAACAGGCGGCTGGCGGCCACGAAGTCGCGGTCTCCCAGGGCATGGTTGAGTTGGTCAAGCAGCGCCTTGGCGCGGGCGTTGGGCGTCGTATCGGTCATGGTTGTCTCCTTGATGCGGTCATGCCCGCTGGTTTTTCTTCGGGCAGGCGCTCTTACGCAATCACCATGCCAGGCAGGCCCGGCGGCAGGATGCGCCAGGCAAATCAAGGGGTTGCCTGCGCGCCTCCAGTACAAACCCTGGGCCTTGCACCCCGCTGCCCGGCGTTGCCTCCCGCGACAGGTGGGGCAGCCCTGCGACACCTGTCGCACCAGGCGTGCTGCAGCGCAGCAGGGGCAGTGGGTAAGTCTTGATTGGCGCTGCACCGTGCAGGGCACAGAATCGTCTGCGGCACGTTCAAAGCCCGCATCGACTCCACGCCATGCCCCTGCAGTCCTACGCCTCGCACATCCAGGAAATCGAAGCCTTCGGCCTGGGCTACTCCCACCGCGGGCAGGAGCGCGACCGCGCCGTGCTGCGCAGCTGGCGCCGCTGCATCGACTCCCACCGGCTCGACCCGGCGCATACCAGCGAAGCCCACATCGTCACCGAAGGCCAGCTGCGCGCGCACCGCGAGGAGTCCGAGCCGCTGATCCACATCGCCCGCCATGCGCTGGAGCGGCTGTACCAGCAGCTCAAGGGCCTGGACTACGTGCTGCTGCTGGCGGACCGGCATGGCGTGGCCGTGGACTTTCTGGGGCATGAGGCCGACAAGGGCGACCTGCGCCGCGCGGGCCTGTATCTGGGCGCGCAATGGCGCGAGGACCACTCGGGCACCTCGGCCGTGGGTGCCTGCCTTGAGACGGGCGAGGCGCTGACGGTGCACCAGAGCGACCATTTCGACTTCACCCACACCGGCCTGTCCTGCACGGCCGCGCCCATCTACGACATGCGCGGCGAACTCGCGGCGGTGCTGGACCTGTCGCTGCTGCGCTCACCTGCCGAGCGGGCCAGCCAGAACCTGGCGCTCAACCTCGTCATGGCCGCGGCGCGGCGCGTGGAGCAGGCCAACCTGATGGCGCAGTCCGGCCAGGACTGGGTGGTGCGCCTGGCCCAGTCGCCCGATTTCCTCGACGTCGATCCCGACGCCTCCATCAGCGTCGATGCACGTGGCCGCATCCGCGCCATGACCCACGCGGGCGCGCGGTTGTTGGCAGCGGCCGCGCAACTGGACTGGCGCCAGCGCAAGAGCCTCATCGGCCAGCCGCTGGAGCGTTTCTTCGACGTGGACCTGCGCCACCTGTCCGAGCTGCGCCGCAATCGCCCGGCGCAGGAGCGCATCATCCGCGCCCGCGACGGCAGCATCCTCTTCGCCCATGCCATGGAGCCGCAGCGCCGGACACGCCGCCTGCAAGCGCAGGCAAGGCCGGCGCAGCCCCCGCTGCCTGCTGCGCTGCAGGCGCTGGACACGGGTGATGCCGCACTGCAGACGCTGCTGCGCAAGGCCGCGCGGCTCGCACCGCAAGAGCTGCCCGTGCTGGTGCAGGGAGAGACCGGCGCAGGCAAGGAATACCTGGCCCGCGCGCTGCATGCATCCAGCGGCCGCAGCGGCGCCTTCATTGCCATCAACTGCGCAGCCATTCCCGAGGCACTGCTGGAGAGCGAGCTGTTCGGCTACCTGCCCGGCACCTGGACCGGCGGCGCCAGCAAGGGCCGCGAAGGGCTGATTGCTGCGGCACACGAGGGCACGCTGTTCCTTGACGAGATCGGCGACATGCCCCTGGCCCTGCAGGCCAAGCTGCTGCGGGTGCTGTCCGAATCCGAAATCACTCCCTTGGGGGCGCGCGCGCCACGGGCGGTGGCGGTGCGCTTCATCTCGGCCTCGCACCAGCCGCTGGCCGAGCTGGTGCGGCGTGGCAGCTTCCGGGAAGACCTGCTGTACCGCCTCAACGCGGCCGAGCTTCGCCTGCCTGCGCTGCGCCAGCGCAGCGACCTGCAGACCATTGCCGACCAGATGCTGGCCACCCTGGGCAGCCACCTGCACCTGGGCGACGCAGCCCGCGCCGTGCTGGCCGCGCACGCCTGGCCCGGCAACCTGCGCGAGCTGCACAACGCGCTGCGCTACGCCGCAGCCCTGTGCGGCCACGATGGCGACGGCACCATCGAGCCCGACCACCTGCCTGACCACCTGCACGATGCGCTGCACCGCGCACCAGCGCGCACCGCCTTGGCTGGCAATGCCGGCGAGCCCGCCGCACAGGCGCTGGAACAGCTGCTTGCGCAATGCCAGGGCAATGTCTCCGAGGCGGCGCGCCAGCTCGGCGTCAGCCGCTCCACCATCCACCGGCGCATCCAGCAGCTGCAGCTTGGCGTGCGGCATGCCCATTGGCGCGGGACATAGCACGGCCTTCGCCCCAGGGCCCATGCGATGTCCATGGCGGCTGGCCGCGGCGATCGGCCCGTCGGTCGCAGCGCCAGGTCAGTCGCAGTGCAAGTCCAGTCGCAGTGCAATTTCAGTCGCAGCGTGCGGTCATGCCGCCGTCCACGACAAGCTCGGTTCCCGTCACGAAGCGGGCCTCGTCGCTGGCCAGATACAAGGCGGCACTGGCGGTATCGCGGCCATCGCCCATGAAGCCCAGCGGGATGCGCCTGACCCGCGAGGCCAGCAGCGTCTCCACATCGCCGCCTGTGCGCTGCCTGGCCAGCCGCGCTTCCACCATGGGGGTGTGCAGCTGGCCCGGCACCACCGTGTTCACGCGAATGCCGTCAGGCGCATGCTGCACGGCCACCACGCGGGACAGGTGGATCACGCCGGCCTTGCTGGCCGCATAGGCGACCTGCGCGCTGCCGGTCCAGCGCAGGCCCGAGGTGGACGCCACGTTGACGATGGCGCCGCTGCCGCGTTCGACCATGTGCGGGAGCACATGCTTGCAGGTCAGAAAGACGCTCTTGAGGTTGATGTCGATCTGGCTGTCCCAGTCCTGCTCGCTCAGCTGAATGGGGCCGCCGGCTGCGGAGCCGCCCACGTTGTTGATCAGGATGTCCGGGACGCCCCAGGCCTGCAGGCAGGCCTGGACCATGGCCTTGACGCTGGACGAGTCGGTGACATCGCAGATGCAGGTCGTGATGGACGCTGCCGCCTCGCCGGCCAGGGACAGCGTTTCGTCAAGCCGCGCCTGGTCACGGTCCACCGCCAGCACCTTCGCGCCTTCCTCCGCCAGGCGCACGGCCATGGCCCTGCCGTTGCCCCAGCCTGCTGCCACGCATCCGGCCCCCGTAACGATGGCTATCTTGGACTTGAACCTGCTCATTGGCTTTCCTCATGTGACACGGTGGAGCCGCTGTGGCAAGCGGCGATGCAGGCCAGTTTGCGATCGATGCCGGCAAAGTTAAACTGGATGGCGCCTATACCAGCTATGTTGAATACCTATGGATCTGCGCCAACTGGAGTACTTCGTCGCCGTGGTGGAGCACGGCAGCATCAGCCGCGCGGCCGTGGCGCTGAATTTGGCGCAGCCGAGCGTGAGCCGCCAGATCGCACTGCTGGAAGAGGAGCTGGGGCAGCGGCTGCTGGACAGGACAGGGCGCGGCGTGGCAGCAACCGCGGCCGGGGAGACACTGCTGTCGCATGCCCGCACGATGCTCAACTCGGCCAGCCAGGCGCTGTCCGATCTCAAGGAAATGCATGCCGAGCCCGTCGGCAGCGTGGTCGTGGGCCTGCCCCACCGGGTGGCGGCAAGCCTGGCCGTGCCGCTGATACGGGAGTTCCGGCGCCGGCTGCCGCATGCACTGCTTTCGGTGGTGGAGGGGCTGAGCCTGTCCTTGCGTGAGGGAATGATTGCGGGCCGCATCGACCTGGGTCTGATGTTCGACCCTGCTCCGACGCCCCTGCTGTCCTACGAACCCCTGATGCGCGAGTCCATGCTGCTGGTGGCTCCCAAGGGCTACCGGTTGCCGTCGCGCATCGGCCTTTCGGCCCTGGCGGACTTTCCGCTGGTGCTGCCGGGCACCCATAACCCGATACGCAGCCTCGTGGACGCCGTCCTGCTGCCGCGCAAGATCCGGCTGAACGTGGTGGCCGAGGTGGGGGCCGTGCACACGGCGCTGTCCGTGGTGGAGGAGGGACTGGCTTGCTCCATTCTTCCGGACAGTGCGTTGAATCTGGCCGGTGCCCGCACTGGCATACAGTCTGCGCCCATCGGCCCGCCGGCCATACGCAACCAGCTCGTGCTGGCCATGCCCAGGGCGCGTCCCGCGAACCGGCTGATCGCGGAAACCGCCAAGTTGCTGCGCGAGCTTGACTTTCGCAAGGGCGCCCGCGCCGTGTAGGGCATGCCTCCCGGATCGGAAGCGGCAGGTCAGTCGATGCGGATGCCCGCTTCCCTGACGGCCTTGCCGATCTTGTTCAGGTCGTCAGCGATCAATTTCCGGAACTGCGCAGGACTGGACTTCGCGGGGACAAAGGACAGTTCGGCGAACCTGGATTTCAGCGACGGCGCCTCCACGGCCTTTGAAATTTCGGTGTTCAACCTGTGGGTGATGTCTGCGGGCAGGCCGGCCGGGCCCCAGATTCCGTACCAGGACAGGAGCTCGAACCCGGCAATGGTGCCCTCCGCCAGCGTCGGCACATCGGGCAGCGACGGGACGCGGGTCTTGCTGGTGACGGCAAGGGGCCGCAGACGGCCGGCCTGCACGAAGGGCATGACACCCGGCATGGGCGAGATGGCCGCGGAGACATGGCCGCCGATCACGTCCGTCAATTGGGGAACGGCGCCCTTGTAGGCGACGATGTCCATCTGCAGGCCAAGGGCCCGGTTCAGCATCTCTTCGCTCAGGTGGCTGGTGGTACCCAGGCCGGAAGTCGCCCAGGTGTACTTGCCTGGATGGGCCCTGGCCAGTTGCACGAACTCTGCCACGGTCCTGACGGGCAACTCGTTGGTGACCGCCACGATCAGCGGCACGTACCCGATTTGCCCCACGGGCGTGAAGTCACGCTCGGCGTCATAGGTTTTCTTGGAACTGACCAGCGGCAGGTAGGCATGGCTGGAGGCATTGAAGATGAGCGTGTATCCGTCAGGCTTGGCCTTCTTGACCTGCAGGGTTCCCAACAGGCCGGAAGCCCCCGGAACGTTCTCGATCACGATGGCCTGGCCCAGCTGCCTTTGCAGTTGGTCGGCCACCAGGCGGCCCACGGTGTCGATCGAGCCACCCGGCGTGTACGGAATCACCATGCGGATCGGCTTGCCCGGATAGTCTTGCGCGCACACCAGGGTGCAGGTGGCCCAGGCCGCACAGGTCATGGCGAACTTCCAGGCTTTCCTGATGGCGGCTGCGGGCGTGTGGATGGTCATCTTTGTCTCCTGAGCACTGTTTCTGTCCGGCGCATCCCCGAAGGGGCCGGGTGTCTTGCGGGCAAGGGCTGGCCTAGGCGGCGTACACGCGGCGCGTGAATGCCGCAATGGCGTCTGCCATGGCAAGGGGCTGCTCGGGCGCCAGGGCGTGGCCCGCGTCGGCAATCACCTGTTCCGTCACCCGCTCGCCCAGGCAGGACTTCATCACATGGGGGATCACGACCGCGTCATGCTCGGCCCGAAGGTCCAGTATGGGAACGGTCGTTCCTGCGCTGAAGTAGTCATCGACGGGCGTGACGCGCCGTACATGGCCTTGCGCTTCATGGGCCTGGGCGTTCCACCCGTCCAGCCAGGCGCTGGGGTCATGTCCCGGGGCAAAGAAGGCGCGGCGCAGGCAGTCCAGGCGCTGCTCCCTGGACAGCCGTGCATCGCCCGCGCCGTCGATTGCGTCCCGCAGGCGGCCATACGGCATTTCGTCCGATCCCGGCGGCAGCTTGCCTGCCGAGGCGGCGGCCATGACGACGCCGCGCACCAGGTCCGGCCTGTCGGCCGCCAGCATGCGCGCCGGCTGGCTGCCCCAGGCATGACCCACGACCACGACAGGGCCGGTGGCTTCGTGGTCGATGACGGCCGCGACGTCGGCTGCGAAGTCATGCAGCGTCAGCCCCTGCATGGGGCCACGGCTTTGGCCTATGCCCCGAGGCTCGGGGCGCAGTACCCGCAGCCCTTGCGCCTGCAGATGGCGGGCAACGACGTCGTAGTCCCGGCCGGAACGGGCCAGCGATGGCAGCATGCAGACGACCGGCCCTGCGCCCTGGTCCGCATACTCGATTTGAATCTCGTCCTTCGCAGCCTGCGGGCGGTAGCGCACGAGCCGGCGAGTGACGCCGGTTGTCTCCAGATGGGTGTTTGTCATGCCGCCAGTCTGGGTTTCGGGCGCCATTGCGATAAGGCAATGCAGCCTATATCAGCTATGTTTTTTCCCTATGCAAAGCGGGCCGCCCGCAGGTGCGCGGAACGGCGGCCAAACCTCACCGTTTCTCCAGCAGGCTCTGAATCTGGCGGCCCAGCTGCAGCAACGCCGGGTGCAGCTCCTGCACGATGGCTGGCACAGGCTCCGTCGTGGACACGCTGCAGTTCAGGACATAGATGGCATCGGGTGTCACCAGCGGCGTGGCCAGTGCAACCACTTCCGGCTGCCACGATGCAGCGCAGAAGCCTTGGCTTTTCACGGACCTGATGGCCGCCTGGATCTGTTTTTCCAGGTCGCGCCATTGGGCGCCTCTCTTGAGCCTGAAGCTGTCGAACAGTGCCTTGCGCCTGGCAGGCGGCGCCACGGCAAGGTAGGCACGGCCCAGCGACGTCAGCTCCATGGGCACACGCTGACCCGACACCACATGCCTGAGCACAATCCGGCGGTTGTAGCGGATCGATTCCAGATAGACCATCTCGTCCCTGTCGGGACAGGCCAGGCCCACGTTGATCCTGCGTGTCTCGGCGAGGGTGCGCATCAGGGGGGCCGCCATCGACAGCACCGTCGATCCGGTACGCATGGCGTGCGCCAGGCTCAGGACAGCGGGAGCCAGGCGAAAGGCGCGGCTTTGGTGATCGGCCTGCAGCATGCCGCAGCCCACCAGGGTCTGCGTCAGCCGGCTCACGGTGGCCTTGGACAGTCCGGTGCGTTCCACCAGGTCGCCGTTGCCCAGCAGTTCCGACCCGGGCCTGAACGCACGGAGTATTTCGATGCCTCTTTCCAGGGAGCGGTTGCTCGGGGACTGACCGGGCTTGTCATGGAGTATGGGGGATCGCCTGTGGGTCATGTTGCTGCCGCCTGCGGGAGGACCGGTTCATCCTCGGTTGAAAGCCTGGTTCTTGCTGCACAGGCGCGGGCGCCTGATGGCGTGGAGTATTCCACCGAAAGGATGGCAGATGAAAACGCAAGTCCTGGCGCGCTCGCTGTGCGGTTTCACTGGTTGGAACATGGGGGATCACAACTGCGGTGCGTTTCCCTAAGCTTTCACCAATCCGTCGCCAGCGTCATCGCAACGCTTGCGCATGGAACGGACCTCTGCCCATAGAACCAGGAGACACACCATGCTTCGTTTCGCCGCCCGCCGTTGCGCCAGGGCCATTGCGCTCATTGCCGTGCTCGCGACTGCCTGCAACGCAGTCTTTGCAGCCTTCCCCGAAAAGCCCGTGCGCCTCGTCGTGCCCTTCGCGCCCGGTGGCGGAACCGACCTGATCGCACGCACGCTGGGGGCCGAGATGGCCAAGGACCTGGGCCAGCCCGTCATCGTGGACAACAAGCCCGGTGCCGGCACGATCATCGGCACCGACAACGTTGCCAAGAGCGCGCCGGACGGCTACTCCGTGGTCGTGGCTTCCTTCGCGCACGCCGTCAATCCGGCGCTGCAGGCCAAGCTGCCGTACGGGAGCAACAAGGCCTTCGCGCCGGTGATCCTGATCGGCCGCGGCCCCAACGTGCTGGTGGTGCCCGCCGCCAGCCCGTACAAGACGGTGGCGGACGTGATGGCCGCCGCCAAGGCCAGTCCCGACAAGCTGACCTATGCCTCGCAGGGCGCAGGAACGTCGGCGCATCTGGCGGGTGAGCTGTTTGCCAACCTGGCCAAGGTCAGGATCACCCATGTGCCCTACCGTGGCGCAGGCCCGGCACTCACCGATCTGATGGGTGGCCAGGTGGACATGATGTTTGCCACCGCGGCGGCGGTATCCACCTTCATCGACAACGGCAAGCTGCGCGTGCTGGGTGTGACCACGGCCGAGCCGTCTGCGGCCTTCAAGGATGCGCCGCCCATCGCCGTCACCGTCCCGGGCTACCGCGTCGAGAGCTGGTACGGCCTGTACGTGCCGGCCGCCACGCCCGCTGCCGTGATCGAGCGCCTGAACACTGCGGCCCGCAAGGCGGCCCGTTCGCCGGACTTTGTTCGCAAGCTGGAACACGAAGGCCTGGTGGTCAATGCCGGGCCGGCGGCGGAACTGGACACCTATGTGCAGGCCGAGGAAAAGCGCTGGGCCCAGATCGTCAGGCAAAACAACATCCATCCCGATTGATCGCATTGCCCGCGATCGCCTTGAGAGCACGCCATGAACTACGAACTGATCCAACTGAATGTCGCCGATGCGGTGGCGACCGTGACCCTGAACCGCCCCGACAAGCGCAACGCCATGAGCGATGACATGCGCACCGAGTTCATCGATGCCCTGGAGCGCGTGGCGGCAGACAAGGCCATCAAGGCCCTGGTGCTGACAGGCGCGGGCAAGGGCTTTTGCGCCGGCGGGGACATTGCCGGAATGCAAAGGCGCATGAACGCGCCTGCGGGCGAGGTGGGCTTCAACGGCTGGCAGCGCCAGCAGCGCGTGCACCACGTCCAGGCCCTGTTGCACACCATGCCCAAGCCCGTGATCGCCGCCGTCAACGGCGCAGCGTCGGGCCTGGGCGCGGACACGGCGCTGGCCTGTGATTTCGTCATTGCCAGCGAGTGGGCCAGCTTCGCCTGGAGCTATGTGCTGCGCGGCATCATCCCCGACGGCGGCGGCATGTACTTCCTGCCGCGCCGCGTGGGCCTGGCCAAGGCCAAGGAGCTGATCTTCACCGGCCGCCAGGTCAAGCTGCCGGAAGCCCTGGCCCTGGGCATCGTGGACCGCCAGGCCAGCGCCGAGACCTTGGTGGCAGACGCCCAGGCCTGGGCGCGCGAGCTGTCCTCGGCTTCTTCCACCGCGCTGGCATTGACCAAGACCATCCTGAACCAGAGCTTCGAGCTGTCTTCGCACGATGTCTTCGCACAGGGAAGCCAGGCCCAGGGCATCTGCTACACCAGCAGTGAACACCGCGCATCGGTGGAGGCCTTCCTGGCCAAGACGGCCGCCAAGGAGTGATGCCATGAGCCAAGCCATTGCCAAGCTGCTGTCGCCGCGCAGCGTCGCCGTCATAGGCGCCTCTGCCGACCTGAAAAAGACCACGGGCCGCCCGGTGGCCTACCTGCAAAAGCACGGGTTTGCCGGCCGCATTCTTCCCGTCAATCCGCGCGTGGAGCGCATCGGCGATCTGGCCTGCTATCCCGATGTGGCCTCGTTGCCTGAAGTGCCCGATGTGGCCGTGGTGCTGCTGGGCGCCGAGCGTGCGCACCTGGCCGTCAGGGAACTGTCGGCGCTGGGCTGCGCGGCAGCCATCGTGCTGGCCAGCGGCTATACGGAAACGGGCGAGGACGGGGCGCACCGCCAGCGGCAGCTGATCGAGGCGGCCGGCAGCATGCGCCTGCTGGGGCCCAACACCATCGGCCTGGTCAACCTGACCGACCGGATCGTGCTGTCGCCTTCTGGGGCGCTGGAGATGGATGAGTTCCCCGCGGGCGGCATTGGCGTCGTCTCGCAAAGCGGCGGCATCCTGGGCTCGCTGCTGTCGCGCGCGGCCGCGCGTGGCATCGGGCTGTCCAAGCTCATTTCCACCAGCAATGAAGTGGATCTGGAACTGGCCGACTTCATCGATCACCTGGCCGATGACCCGGCCACCAAGGTGATCGCGCTGTATGTGGAGACGGTGCGCCATCCCGCCAGGTTCCGTGCCGCCTGCCTGAAGGCCGCGCGTGCCGGCAAGCCCGTGGTGGCCTTCAAGATCGGCCGCTCCGAGGCCGGCGCCAAGGCCGCCGTATCGCACACGGGCGCCATGGCCGGAGCCGATCGCATGTACGACGCGCTGTTCCGCCAGGTCGGCGTGATCCGTGCGCACAGCTTTGCCGACCTGCTGGACGTGCCCGCTGCGCTGGCCACGGGCCGCAGGCTGCGCGGCAGGCGTATCGCCATCCTGACTTCCACCGGCGGTGCGGGCACCCTGGTGTCGGACGATCTGGGCGTGGCCGGATTCGACACGCCTGCGCCGGACGAGGCGACGGCCGATGCACTGCGCGCGCTGCAGACCGGCAGCGAAGCCGTGCTGGACCGCAACCCCATCGACGTGACCCTGGCGGGCCTGCGTCCCGACCTGCTGCGCGGCGCCATCAATGCCTTGCTGGCAAGCCCCAGCTACGACGCGCTGGTGATCATCGTCGGCTCCTCCAGCCTGGCCATGCCCGAGCTGCTGGCCGGCGCCATCCAGGAGTGCCTCCCCCACTCCGACAAGCCGGTGCTGGCCTATGTCAGCCCGCATGCGCCGGAAATCGGCGCGCTGCTCACGCAACGCGGCGTGCCGGCCTTCGCTGCGGCGGAAAGCTGCACGGCCGCGCTGGCGGGCATGCTGCGAGTCAACGGCTTCCAGGGTGCGCCTTCCGAGCTGGTCGTCGGCAAGGACACCCAGCAGGAACTGGACCTGCCCGTTGGCTGCCTCGATGAAGCGCAGGCCAAGGCCGTTTTCCGCCGTTTCGGCGTGCCGTGCGCGGCCGAGCGTGTGGTGCGCACCGCCGAAGAGGCCGAAGCCGCCGCGCGCGAACTGGGCGGCCGGGTGGTGCTCAAGATCCTTTCGTCCCGGATCACGCACAAGAGCGATGTCGGCGGTGTCGCCGTCGGCCTGACTGCGCAAACCATAGGTGCCCGGTTGGGCGCGATGGTGGCCGACGTGCAGGCCAGGGCGGGTGTGCGTCCGGACCGGTTCCTGGTGCAGCAGATGGTGGCCGGCGGCACCGAGCTGATCCTGGGCCTGCACAAGGATGCGCTGGGCACCGCCGTGATGCTGGGCATGGGGGGCGTTGCGGCCGAATTGTTCCAGGACACCACGCTGCGCCTGCTGCCGGACGATGGGACACAACTGGGTGTGCTGAGCCGCTCAGAAGCGCTGGACATGGCCAGTGAGCTCAAGACCTGGCCGCTGCTGGACGGATTTCGCGGCCGCCGCAAGGCGGATGTCGATGCCCTGGCCGATGCCATCGTCGCGTTCTCTGCGATGGCCGCCCAACTGGGCGACCGCGTGATCGAGGCGGAGATCAACCCGGTGTTCGTGCTGCCGCAGGGCCAAGGCGTGTGCGCTGCGGATGGTGTGCTGGTTCTGGCCTGAGGGGCCGGCCACTGCACATTTGTGCCAAAAAAGTGAGACTGCCCCGGCCAGTGTTCATCCAGGAGACCACGCATGCATGCGACCGAAGTGTTCGGACAATTTGCCTCTCGATACCAACGCACCGAGCTTCCCGACACCGTCATCCACCACGCCAAGCGGGCCGTGATCGACTGGTATGCCTCCCTGTTCCCGGGCCTGGGCTGCGCCCCTCTTGCACAGTTGGAACAGGTGCTTGCCGAGGATCTGGACCGTGGGTCCTGCCGGCTTGGAAACGGCCGCATGGCCAAGGCGCGGGCGGCGGCACTTTTCAACGGCTCGGCGGCCCATGCCGCCGAGGTGGACGACAGCTTCCGCGATGCCATGTACCACCCCGGGGCAGCAACCATTGCAGCGGCGTTGGCGGCAAGCCAGCAGGCAGGGGCCAGTGGCCTGGAATTCCTGCGTGCCGTGGTGCTGGGCTATGAGGTCTCCACCCGCATCGGCGTGACCCTGGGCCGGGCCCACTACCGCTTCTGGCACAACACCGGCACCGTGGGCGTCTTCGGGGCAGCGGCGGCCGCAGGGTATGCGCTGCGGCTGGATGCAGGGCCATTCGCCCATGCACTGGCCACGGCGGCCACCTTCTCTGCGGGTCTGCAGCAGGCATTCCGCATGGATTCGATGTCCAAGCCCCTGCATGCCGGGCGCGCAGCGGAGGCCGGCCTGCTGGCTGCGCAACTCGCGCACAGGGGGGTGACGGGATCGCTGGATGTGCTGGAGGGGGAGTCGGGCCTGGGCCGCGCTGTCAGCGACGGACCGGACTGGTCAGGCATCGGGGACACGCTGGGCAGGGACTTCCACATCACCCGGCTCACCTTCAAGAACCATGTCGGCTGCGGCCATACCTTTGCGGCCATCGACGCCGCGCTGGCTCTGCGCAGCCAGCATGCCCTGCGGGCGGACGACATCTGCAGCGTGGCCGTGGCCACCTATGGCCCGGCCCTGGATATCGCCTGCTACACCGATCCCGTGACCGAAAACGAAGCGCGCTTCAGTCTCCGGTTCGTGGTGGCGACGGCCTTGGTCCATGGCAGCGTGCGAATGTCCGCTTACACCCCCGAGCGCCTGGCCGATCCCGCCGTGCGCGCGATGCTCGAGCGCGTCCAGGTCTCGGTGGACCCGCAAATCGATAGGGCCTTCCCGGGAAAGAGATCGGCGCGCCTGGAAATCGTTGCCAGGGATGGACGCCGCCATGTCTGGTTGCAGCCCGATCGCAAGGGCGATCCCGAACTGCCGTTGTCGGATGGGGAGCTGGAGGACAAGTTCATGGAGCTTGCCGCTCCCGTCGCCGGCGCGGGACGTGCCCGGCAGCTGCTGTCAAACATCTGGGGGCTTGAGCGGGCGAGCTGCCTGCGGGGTCTTGCGGTCTGACAAGGCGCAAGCCCGGGGGCGGCTCACGATGCAGACTGCCGGCGCTGGATGCTGCGGATGTCGAAGGCGCCGCCGGTCTGGGCCTGGTCGCTGGTGGTGACGGCCCGCTTGCCGAGCAGGGGGAAGACCAGCTCGGCAAAGCGGATGGACTCCTCCAGGTGCGGGTAGCCCGAGAGCACGAAGCTGTCCGCACCCAGCGCGGCGTACTCGCGCAGGCGCTCGGCCACGGTGGCCGCGTCGCCGACCAGGGCCGTGCCCGCGCCGCCGCGCACCAGGCCCACGCCGGCCCAGAGGTTGGGCGCCACCTCCAGCCGGTCGCGCCGCCCGCCGTGCAGCGCGGCCATGCGCGACTGGCCCACGGAGTCCATGCGCGCATAGCCGGCCTGGGCGCGGGCGATGTCCTCGTCGGTGAGCTTGCTGATCAGGCGCTCGGCATCGGCCCAGGCCTCCTCGTTGGTCTCGCGCACGATGACGTGCAGCCGCACGCCCAGGCGGACCTGGCGGCCCTGCTGCGCGGCGCGGCGGCGGATGTCGGCGAACTTTTCGGCCACGGCGGCGGGGGGCTCGCCCCAGGTGAGGTAGGCGTCCACCTGGCGCGAGGCCAGGTCGTGGGCGGCGTCCGAGGAGCCGCCGAAGTACAGCGGCGGATGCGGCTTTTGCACCGGGGGAAAGAAGTTGCGGCCCTGCTTGACCTTGAAGTATTTGCCGTCGAAGTCCACGGCCTCGCCGGCGAGCAGGCGGCGCCAGATGGTCAGGAATTCATCGGCGTAGGCATAGCGTTCGTCGTGGGCCAGGAAGATGCCGTCGGCCTCCAGCTCGGTGGCATCGCCCCCGGGCACCACGTTGAGCAGCAGGCGCCCGCCCAGGGCCTGGTCCAGCGTGGCGGCCTGGCGCGCGCTGGACACGGGCGCGCCCAGCGAGGTGCGCAGGGCCACCAGCAGCTTGATGCGCTGCGTGACGGGCACCAGGCTGGAGGCGACCACCCAGGGGTCCAGGCAGGAGCTGCCGGTGGGGATCAGCAGGCCGTCGTAGCCCAGCTCCTCGGCCGTGACGGCGATCTGGCGCATGTAGGCGTTGGTGGGGGCGCGGCCGAAGTCGGAGGTGCCGAGGTAGCGCGTGTCGCCCGAGGTGGGCAGGAACCAGAAGATGTCTGGCGATGCGTGGGGGTCTTGGCTCATGGGATCTCCGGGGACGATGGAAAAGACGGTGGCGCGGCCTCGCCCGGCACCTGGCCCAGGCGCTGCAGCCGCGCGCGCACCACGCTGCGGCTGATGCCCAGCTGGCGCGCGGTCTGCACCTGGTTGCCGCGGTTGCGCTGCCAGGCCTTGAGCAGCAGAGCGCCCAGCACGTGCTGCTCCAGGCCCTCGGCATGCACGTCGCACAGGCTGTCCAGCGCTTCGCCCAGGGCCAGTTCGGCGGCGGCGGCCTGGGCGCCGTGTTCGGCCTCGCGTGTGGGGACGGGATCGGGCTCGCCCTGGCTGCTGGCGATGTGCAGGTCGCCCGCGCCGATGTGCATGCCCTGGGTCAGCAGCAGGCTGCGGTGGATGACGTTCTCCAGCTCGCGGCTGTTGCCGGGCCAGTCGTGCTCCAGCAGCTTGCGCTGCGCGTCCTGGCTCAGTGCCATGGGCGCGTAGCGCATGCGCTGGCAGTAGCTCGCGATGAAGTGGCGCGCCAGCGGCAGGATGTCGGCCGGGCGCTGGCGCAGCGGCAGCACGGTGAGGGTGACGACATCGAGCAGGTAGTACAGGTCTTCGCGAAAGCGCCGCGCTGCCACCTTGGTATGCAGCGGCGCGCTGCTGGCCGCGAGCACGCGCACATCGGCTGGCGTGCGCTGGCTGGCGCCGATGCGGGTGACCGCCTTGTCCTGCAGCACGCGCACCAGCTTGCTCTGGATGTGCAGGGGCAGGTCGTCGATCTCGTCCAGCAGCAGGGTGCCGCCGTGGGCGTCCTCGAAGCGGCCGGGCAGGTTGCCGAAGGCACCCGTCAGCGCACCGCTTTCGTGGCCGAAGAGCTCGGCGTTGATCAGGGCCTCGGACAGCGCGCCGCAGTTGACGGCGACAAAGGGGCCGTGGCGGCGCGGGCTCAGGCGGTGGATGTGGCGGGCCACCATTTCCTTGTCGGCGCCGCTGTCGCCCAGGATGAGGACTCCGGCCTCGCTGGCGGCCACCTGTCCCATGGTCTTGAGCAGGGCCTGCGAGGCCGGGTCTTGCAGTATCCACGGCGCGGGCGCGGCGCCGTCATCGTGCGCGGCAGAGGCTGCGGGCGCGGGCGCAGGTACGGGCGCAGGTGTTGCCGAGGACTTGCCGGGCGGCCAGGTGGGCAGACGGGTGTTCATGGCGCGGCGTCACGAATAGAAGCTGGGCTGCGGATGGGTTCCGTTGAGCACCCAGTCGCCCAGCTCCTGCAGCTTGTAGTGCAGCGGGTCGTGCAGCGTCTGCGTGCGCAGGTTGCGCCAGAAGCGGTCAAAGCGCAGCGCCGCGTGCGTGGCGCGCGCGCCCGTGGCCTCGAAGATGCGGCTGGACAGGTCCAGCCCCGAGCGCGTGGTGGCAATCTTGGCGGCCGTCACGGCCACGGCGACTTCGCCGCGCTCGTGGGCGGTCAGCGCCGGGCCCCGGCGCCAGGCGGCGTCAAAGCGCTGCGCGGCCTGCAGGGTCAGCAGGCGCGCGCCTTCCAGCGCGGCCCATAGCTCGCCATACAGCGCCTGGATGTGGGGGTCTGCGCCGGCCGCATCGGCAGGGGACTTGAACCAGGGCCGCGCCTCGTTCAGCGTGTAGCCGCGCGCCTGCTCCAGCGCACCCTGGGCAATGCCCAGGAACAGATGGGCCAGGATGAGCTGGGCCAGCAGCGGGCGCAGCGCGGCATGCGGCGTGGACAGCGGGCCGGGGTCGAGCAGCAGCTCTGCCGCCTCCACGCGCACGCGCTCGAACAGGGCCGAGCCGCTGTCGGTCTGGCGCTGCCCCATGTTGTCCCAGTCGCGCAGCAAGGTGATGCCCGTGCGCTCCGTGGGCACCACGCCGATCAGCAGCTGGCCGCTGTCGGCATCGATGGCCGAGGCCACCAGCATCTGCGAGTCCAGCGCGCCCGAGGTGAAGCTCTTCTTGCCCGAAAACTCCCAGTGGCCGGGCTGGCGCGTGGCCGTGGTGCGACGGTCCAGAGGGTTCAGCGTATTGCCCCAGAACCAGCGGTGGCGTGCCGTCTGCAGCAGCCAGGGCCGCCACTGGGAGGGCTGGCCGAACAGTTGCACGGTGGCCAGGTGCAGGTGCTGGAAGCCGTAGACATGGGCCAGCGAGCCGTCTGCCGTGGCGAGGATGCGCACCGTCTCCAGCGTCTGCACCCAGTCCGCGCCCAGGCCGCCCAGCTCGTGCGGAATGCTCAGTGCCAGCAGGCCGCTGGCGCGCAGCGCATCGCGCTCGGCCTTGGGCGTGCCGCCTGCGGCATCGCGCAGGGCCGCCGTGGCGGCGAGGCGCTGCGCCAGATCCTGCGCAGTGGCTATCGGGTCCGCAGGGACGGCCTGTGCCTGGCTCACGCGGGCTGCCCGGCCAGGGCCAGGTCGGCGGCTTCGGGAACAGGCGGCTGTGCCTCGGCCTGGATTTGGGCCTGCACCAGCTGCTGCAGCGCACCGCGCAGCACCGGGGCCGACAGCTGCACGGTCAGCTCGATGCGCTGGCGCAGCGATTCGCTGTGGACCTGGCCGTCCTGGATGTCCTCGGGCGTGGAGTACACGCCAATGGGCAGGGTGAGGGCCGAGAAAAAGCCGAACAGCGGGCGCAGCTGGTGGTCCAGGATGAGGGCGTGGCGCGGGCTGCCGCCGGTGGCGGCCAGCAGCACGGGCGTGCCCTGCAGCGCGTCCAGGTCGATGAGGTCGAACAGGTGCTTGAGCAGGCCCGGCAGGCTGGCGCGAAACACCGGCGCGCCGACGATCAGGAAGTCGGCCTGCTCGATGGCTTCGATGGCCTGCAGCGTGGCCGGCGGCAGGTCGTTCTTGGACAGGGCCGCGCCCAGGTGGGGCTGCAGGTCCAGCAGGTCGATGACCTGTGCCTGCAGCGGCAGCTCCTGGCCCAGGCGGGCATGCAGGGCGTCCAGCAGGACGCGGGTGCGGGAGGGGCGGCTCAGGCTGCCATTGACGATGACAGTCTTCAGCGATCGGCTCATGGAAACTCCTTGGCGTGGGTTCCAGGAGGCAGCGCGGCATGCGGTTTGCGAAGACTGCCAGCCCGGATGAGGTGGGATGGATGCCTTCATTACAGGGCCGAACGCCGGTATGGCGAAAGAAACTTAACGCATTTGCTTATCGGTTTGGGTGCCTTGGCAAGTGCTTGTTTCTGAAAGGAATTTTGTGGCGCATGGCATGTGCTAATGCGTTCTGGCGATATGGGCACGGCCGCTGCGCCCGTCCCTGCGCAGCGCGGCCTGCGCGGTGCCTTCAACGCCGCCAGCGCGCGGCGGCGTGGCTGGCGGGCAGGCGGTCGCCCTGGCCGAACAGGCGCTGGCGCAGCGTGGCGTCGTCGCCGTAGCTGGTGCGGTAGCGGCCCCGGTTCTGCAGCTCGGGTACGACCAGACGGGCGAAGTCTTCCCAGGTCTCGGGCGCGACGATGCGCGTCAGGTTGAAGCCGTCGATCTCGCCCACGTCGATCCAGCGCTCCAGCTCGTCGGCCACCTGGGACGGGTCACCCACGATGGTGGCGTAGCGGCTGCCCAGCGTGAACTGCTCCAGCAGCTTGCGCCGCGTGGTCCAGCCCTGCTTCTGCGCGGCCTGGGCCGCCGACTGGATGGCGTTGGTGTTGCCGAAGGAGATGGGGTCGTCCAGCCCGTACTGCGCAAAGTCCACGCCGGTGCTGGCGGCAAAGTGGGCCAGCCCGCTTTCCGCGCTGGCGTGGGACAGGTAGTCGGCGTATTTCTCGCGGGCCTCGGCCTCGGTGCGGCCGGGCACCACGGCCACGCCGGCGTAGATCTTGATGTCCTCGGGGCGCCGGCCCGCGTCCACGGCGGCCTGGCGCAGCTGGCGCGAGGCCTCGCGCGCGGCCTCGGGCGTGCGTGCGCCGATGAAGATGCCCTCGGCATGCCGGCCCGCAAAGCGCAGCCCGCGCGGCGAGGTGCCGGCCTGGAACAGCACGGGCGTGCGCTGGGGCGAGGGCGCGCTCATGTGGATGGCGTTGGCGCGGTAGAACGGCCCCTCGTGCACCACCGGGTGCACCTTGTCGGGCAGGGCGTGGATGCGCCGCGCCTTGTCGGCGATCACGGCACCCTCTTCCCAACTGCCTTCCCAGAGCTTGTAGGAAAGCTCCAGGAAGTCGTCGGCGCGGTCGTAGCGGCTGTCGTGCACGGCCAGGCCGTCCTGGCCCAGTCCGCGCGCGCCGCTGTCCACATAGCCGGTGACGATGTTCCAGCCGATGCGGCCATTGGTCAGCTGGTCCAGCGTGGTCACGTCGCGCGCGAAGGTATAGGGCTGGTGCGCGCCCACGGTGGCCGTGAGGCCGAAACCGATGTGCCGCGTCACCGCCGCCATGGCCGAGACCAGCAGCCAGGGGTTGTTGACGGGCAACTGTATGCCTTCGCGCAGGGTCAGGTCCACGCCGCCCTGGTAGACGTCGTAGTAGCCGACCACGTCGGCGATGAAGATGCCGTCGAACAGGCCTTCCTCCAGCACCCTGGCGATGTGGGTCCAGTAGGCCAGCGTGCCGTACTCGGTCGAGCGGTCGCGCGGATGGGTCCACAGCCCGTGGTGTATGTGGCCCACGCAGTTCATGTTGAAGGCGTTGACGTGGATGTGGCGCTTGGCTTGCGTCATGGGGCGGGTCCTGCAGTCCGTTGCGTCAGTTCTTCAACCAGGCCAGGCGGTAGAGCTTCTGGTCGTTCAGGTAGAAGGCGTGGATGGTCTTGCGCACCACGTCGGAGTTTTTGTAGATGTCCAGGAAGCGGGCGATGCGCGGGTCGGCCGCGCGGTCGCTGCGGGCCACGAACTGGATGGCCCAGGAGTCGTCCTCGTAGCTGGTGTAGGCCAGGCCCTTGCTGGCATCGAAGGCCTTGGAGGCGATGATGAAATACGGAAAGCCCTGGGCCAGGTCCACGTCGGGCGTGGTGCGGGCCAGCTGCGGGCCCTCGATCTCCACGAACTGCAGCTTCCTGGGGTTGGAGACGATGTCCGCCTGGGCGCCCAGCAGCCCGGTGTCGGGGCGCAGCGTGATCAGGCCCGCGTGCTGCAGCAGGCGCAGGCCGCGGCCCACGTTGACGGGGTCGCTGGCAATGGCCACCTTGGCGCCCGTGGGCAGGTCGGCCAGGGATTTGTGGCGCGTGGAGTACAGGCCCAGGTAGGATAGGATGCCCGCCTGCACGCTGGTGAACTTGAAGCCCTTGCTGCGCGCTGCATTGGCCAGGTAGTTGCTGTTCTGGTAGTAGTTGAGGTCGATGTCGCCCGCGTCCAGCGCCACGTTGGGCGTGGCCCAGTCGGTGAATTCCACCACCTGCACGTCCAGGCCCTGCTTCTTGGCCTCCTTGGCGGCGGCTTCCACCGAGTCCGCGAAGATGCCTGGCACCACGCCGATCTTCAGGGGCGCGGCCAGGGCGCTGCCCGCGAGCAGGGCAGCGCCCAGGAAGGCGGCCAGCCGGGGCCAGAGTGTGGGGGAGGTCGTTGTCATCATTGCATTCCTGTGTCGTTGATAAAGGTCAGAGCGCGCCATGGCGCGGCGGGCGTATGCCGTTGAGCACGTAGTTGCCCACGGCGTGGTATTTCCAGCGCACGGGGTCGTGCAGGGTGTGGGTGCGCGCGTTGCGCCAGAAGCGGTCCAGGCCCTGTCCCGCCAGGGTGGAGGCCGTGCCCGCCAGCTCGAACAGCTTGCTGCCCGCCAGCAGGCTGGCGCTGGTGCTCAGCGCCTTGGCCTGGGCCACGGCCACCGAGGCAGCGGCCACGCTGTCGTCCGTGGGCGCGCGCTGGGCGGCGTCCACGGCCAGGGCCGCGCGGGCCACCAGGGCATCGGCGGCGCGCAGGCGCACGTGGACATTGCCCAGTTGCTGCAGCAGCAGCGGGTCCTGCGTGGCGCTGGCCACGCCCGCGTCCACCCAGGGCCGCGCATGCTCGCGGATGAAGGGCAGGGCGGCCTGCAGCGCGCCGTGGCCAATGCCCGCGTCCAGGGCGGCATGGATGATCTGGGCGAAGGGGCCGATGGTGGTGGGCCGCTCGAAGGAACTGGTGAAGGGCACCACCCATTCGGGCTCCACGCGCACGCGGTCGAACTGAACGGAGCCGCTGCCCGTCACGCGCTGGCCGAAGCCGTCCCAGTCGTCGGTGACGGTGACGCCGGCCGCATCGCGCGGGATGAAGACCAGATACATGCGCTCGCCTTGCCCCGGCGCCTCTTCCTGCGCGCTGACCAGGGTGGGAATCCAGTGCGCGAACAGGGCGCCCGTGCAATAGAACTTGCGCCCCTGCACGAACCAGCTGCCGCTCTCGCGCAGCAGCCGGGTGCGGCGCTGGAAGTCGCGGTGGCCGATCTCGGCCAGCGCATTGCCCAGGCGCTCGCCGCGCAGCACACGGTCATAGAAGAAGGCCTTTTGCGCGGGTGATCCGCCCACGCGCAGCACTTCCAGCGAGTAGTAGTGGTTCTGCGGAATGTGGCCGAAGTTGCCATCGGCCGCCGCAATCAGGGCAATGGCCCGCGTCAGCGTGGCCGTGGACACGCCCGCGCCGCCGTACTCCCGGGGAATGGTGATGCCCCACAGGCCGCTCTGGCTGAACTGCTCCACCTCCTGCCAGGGCAGCAGGCGGTCGCGGTCGCGCGCCAGCGCGCCGGGGGCGATGAGGGCGGCAAAACTGCGGGCCGCTTCCAGCGCCTCGGCCTCGCTGCCGATGATGTGGGCGGGCCGGGCCGGAGGCGCTGCGGGAGCGGGCTGGCTGCCCGGCGTGGAGGCCAGGGCCTGCAGCTCTTGGGTCGATGTCTGTGTCATGGCGGTCAGTTCCACTGGTGGCGGCGCGGCAGGACGCCGTTGAGCAGGTAGTTGCCCAGCAGGTGGTATTTCCAGCGCACGGGGTCGTGCAGCGTGTGCACGCGGGCGTTGCGCCAGTGGCGGTCCAGGCGGTGGGCGGCGCGGCTGGCCGAGGAGCCGGCCAGCGCGAACAGGTGCTCGCCGGCCTGCAGCGCGGCCTCGGTGGTGAGGATCTTGGCCTCGGCCACGGCCACCGAGGCCTGGGCGCTGGCCTGCTCGTCCGCCGCGCCACCCGCCGCTGCAGCAAGCGCATCCAGCGTGCGCGCGGCCTCCAGCAGCACGGCATGGGCCGCATCCACCTCGATCTGCAGCTGGCCGACCTCGTGGATGAGGTGGGGATCGTCGCTGGCGCGCGCCACGCCCGAGTCCATCCAGGGCCGGCTCTTGTCGCGCACGAAGTCCACCGCGTCGCGCAGCGCGCCCTGGGCAATGCCCGCGTCGATGGAGGCCTGGATCAGCTGCGACACCGGGCCGGACAGCGAGGGCGTGGCCTCGAACTGCCAGGCAGGCACCACGTCCTCGGGATGTACCTGCACCTGATCCAGCTGCACGCTGCCGCTGGCCGTGGTGCGCTGGCCGAAGGAGTCCCAGTCGTCGAACACGGTCACGCCCGGCGCATCGCGCCGCACCCAGACCTGCACGATGCGGCCCTCCTCGTCCTGGGCACGGAAGGGCACCCAGTGCGCGAAGGCCGAGCCCGTGGAGTAAAAGCGCGTGCCGCTGACGCGCAGGCCGCCTGCGGCATCGCGCGACAGGCGCGCCGTGGCCTCCAGCACATGGGCCGCGCGCCCCTTGCGTTCCGGCCCGGCATTGCCCAGGCGGTGGCCGGCCAGCACGTCGGCGAACCAGCGGCGCTTCTGGGGCTCGCTGCCCATGTCCCGCAGGTTCTGCAGCACGGCGAAATGGTTCTGCGGAATCTGGCCCAGCGAAGGGTCGGCCGCGCACAGCGTGACGAAGACCTGGGCCAGCGTCTCGTAGGAAGCGCCCAGGCCGCCGTAGGCGCGGGGCACGGTGATGGCGCCCAGCCCGCTGGCCGTGTAGCGCTCGATTTCCTGCCAGGGCAGGCGCCGCTCGTGGTCGCGGGCCGCTGCGTCCACGCGCCATTCATCGGCCAGGGCCTGGGCGGCCTGCAGGGCCTCGGCCTCGCTGGTGATGCGGTGCGGGGTGGAGGGCGGCAGGGGCAGGCGCCGCAGCGCCCCGCCCGGGGTGTGGTGTGTGTTGCCGGGCAAGGCTGCGCCCAGGGCATCCGGTGTGGTCATTCCGTGCCTCGTTGCTGAGTCGGTGGGGAGAGGGCCGCCAGGCGGCGGCCCCGGAGGGAAAGGCGTGGTGCCTGTTTTCAGCGTCAGCGGCTGCGCAGCCGGCGCACGTAGCGGTCGCCCAGCACCTGGACCACGGTGACCAGCGCGATCAGCACGGCAATCACCAGCAGCATCACCTGGGTGTCGAAGCGCTGGTAGCCGTAGCGGATGGCCAGGTCGCCCAGGCCGCCCGCGCCCACGGCGCCGGCCATGGCCGAGGAGCTGATCAGCGCCACCAGGGTGATGGTGAAGCCGCCCACGATGCCGGGCAGGGCCTCGGGCAGGTAGACGTGGCGCACGATGTCCCACTTGCGGCAGCCCATGGCCTGGGCGGCTTCGATGAGGCCGGGATCGACCTCGCGCAGGCTGACCTCGACGATGCGCGCGAAGAACGGCGTGGCGCTGATGGCCAGCGGCACGATGGCCGCCCACACGCCGATGGTGGTGCCCGTCACCAGCCGCGTGAACGGGATCAGCGCCACCAGCAGCACGATGAAGGGCGTGGCACGGAAGCCGTTGATCACGCTGCCCAGCGCGCGGTGCGTGCGCGGCGAGGCCAGGAAGCCGCCGGGCGCGGTGACGATGAGCAGCACCGCCAGCGGAATGCCCGCCGCCAGCGCGATGCCGCCCGAGACGCCGACCATCATCAGCGTGTCGGCCAGCGCGTTGCCGTAGCGCTCAATGGGAATGGACAGATTCAGCGACATATCCGAGATCCTTGATGTCATGCGCAATGGCCGCCGGGCCCTGCGTCAATGTGTGCCAGTCATGCGCGGCCGTGCCGCCGCCCAGCGCGATCAGCAGCTGCCCCTGGGCATGGCCCTGGATGCGGTCCACGCCGCCATGCAGCAGGCGCACCCGGCCGCCCAGGGCCTGGGCGATGCGCGGGAAGTCGGGCTCCAGCCCGTCCTCGCCGCGGTAGGTCAGCTGCAGGATGCGTTCGTGGCGGCCTGCGGGCGCGTCGGGCAGCAGGCGCTGGCGCAGGTCGTCGGGCAGGCCATGCTGCAGCGGTGCCAGCAGGGCGCGCGTGGCCGGGTGCTGCGGGTTGCCGAAGACCTTCCAGACTTCGCCCAGCTCGGCGATGCGGCCCTGCTCCAGCACCAGCACGCGGTCGGCGATCTCGCGGATCACGCTCATCTCATGCGTGATCAGGACGATGGTGATGCCCAGCTTGCGGTTGATGGTGCGCAGCAGCTCCAGGATGGACTGCGTGGTCTCGGGGTCCAGGGCCGAGGTGGCCTCGTCGCACAGCAGGATCTCGGGGTCGGTGGCCAGGGCGCGGGCAATGCCCACGCGCTGCTTTTGCCCGCCCGACAGCCGGCTCGGATAGGTGCCAGCCTTCTCCTGCAGGCCCACCAGGGCCAGCAGCTCATTGACCCGCGCATCGATGCGTGCGCGCGGCAGGCCCGCCACCTGCAGGGGCAGGGCCACGTTGTCATGCACCGTCTTGGCCGACAGCAGGTTGAAGTGCTGGAAGATCATGCCGATGCGCCGGCGCAGCTGCACCAGCTGCGATTCGTCCAGCGTGCCGATGTCCACGCCGTCGACCCGCACCTGGCCGCTGCTGGGCTGCTCCAGCCGGTTGATGGTGCGCAGCAGGCTGGACTTGCCCGCGCCGCTGCGCCCGATGATGCCGAAGATGCTGCCCGGCGCGATCTCCAGGCTGATCGCGTCCAGCGCCTGTACGGGCCCGGCCGAAGACTGGTAGGTCTTGGCCACGCCGCTGAAGGCCACGGCGCCGGGCCCACGGATGGATTCCCGCGTGGTGCCGGCCGCTGCCGATGAGCGCCTGTCCGCCTCGTGGGCCGGCCTGTCCGCCAGGGGCTGCCTGGCTGCAATGCTGGTTGACATGGCTGAAGTCCTCCCCGCGCCGCTCAGGGCTTGACCCAGGCCAGGTTGTACAGGCGCTTGTCGTTGGAAAAGGCGCGCTGGGCCTCGGCCTTCACCGCATCGGAGTTCTGGTAGATGCGGATGAACTTCTGCACCACGGGGTCCTGCGTGCGGTTGGCCTTGACCACGAACTGGATGGAAAAGCGCGCATCCTCGATGCCCGAATATGCAAGCCCGCTGGACGGATCGAAGGCCTTGGCCGCCACGATGAAGTGCGGGTAGCCCTGGGCGATGTCCACGTCGCCCGTGATGCGCACCAGCTGCGGCCCCTCGACCTCGACGAAGCTGAGCTTCTTGGGGTTCTCGACGATGTCGTCCAGGCTGCCCAGGTAGCCCACGCCGGGCTTGAGCTTGATCAGCCCCACCTTCTGCAGCAAGAGCAGGCCGCGCCCCTGGTTCACGGGGTCGTTGGCAATGCCCACCTTGCCGCCCTGCGGCACCTGGGCGATGGCCTTGTGCTTGAGCGAGTACAGGCCCACGTTGGCCAGGATGCCCGTGCCCGCGCTGGCCAGCTTGTAGCCGTTCTTCTGGATGGCGTTGTCCAGGAAGGGCTGGTGCTGGAAGTAGTTGATGTCCAGGTCGCCCGAGTCCACGGCCACGTTGGGCGTGGTCCAGTCGGTGAACTCCACCACCTGCACATCGATGCCCTGGGCCTTGGCCTCCTTGGCGGCCACGGCCACCGAGTCGGCGTAGGCGCCGGGCACCACGCCGATGCGCAGCTTGTCGGCAGCGTGGGCGGAGAACAGGGCCAGGGCGGCCAGCGGGGCGATCAGGGCACGGGAAAGCTTCATCGGGATCTCCGGAAAAAAAGGGTTCGAAAAGGCAGGAAGGGGCCGCGTCACGGCTTGCGCCACGGCAGGCTGTACAGCCTGTCGTTGGCGGCGAATGACTTGTGGATCTGCGCCTGCACGGCGCCCGAGGTCTGGTAGATGCGCACGAACTGCGCAATGCGCGGGTCCCGGGCGTTGTCCTGGCGCGAGACGAAGCGGATGGCGTAGTACAGGTCGTCAATGCCCGAATACAGCAGCGCATTGCCGGCCACCTGCGGCCGCCCGGCGTTGACGAAGTGGGCCGGGTAGCCCTGGGCCAGGTCCACATCGTCCAGCGCGCGCACCAGCTGCGGCCCTTCGATCTCGACAAAGCGCAGCTTGCGCGGGTTGGACACGATGTCGTCCAGCCCCGCGCGCGGGCCCTTGCCTTCGCGCAGCTGGATCAGGCCGGCCTTCTCCAGCAGCAGGCCGCGCCCCTGGTTGACGGGGTCATTGGCCACGCCCACGCGCGCACCCTCCTTCAGGTCGGCAAAGCGCTGGGTCTTGAGCGAGTACAGGCCGATGTTGGGCAGCAGGCCCGTGGCCACGCTGGTGAAGGCATAGCCGCGCTCGCGGATGGCGTTGTCCAGGAAGGCCTGGTGCTGGAAGTAGTTGAGGTCGATGTCGCCGGCCGCCAGCGCCGTGTTGGGCGTGGTCCAGTCGGTGAACTCGATGACCTGCACGTCCAGCCCCTGGGCGCGCGCCTCCTTGGCGGCGACCTCCACGGAGTCGGCCAGTGAGCCGGGCGTGACGCCTATCTTCAGCGCGGCGGCCGCCGCAAGGCCGGGCAGCGCCAGCGTGGCGGCGAGCGACCAGAGCAATGTGTTTCTGCGCGTGGGCAAGGCGTGGTTCCTCCAGCTCGGCCAGGCCCGGCGCCGGCGCCCACATGGCGCCTGCCGGCATGGCCTCTGAAGGCATTGCAACACCCGGCCCCGGCGCGCACCACGACGGAATTCACATTTCCTTATAGCGAGCCATGCGCGGCGCAAGGCATTGATCGCAAAGGAAATTTTGCACAGGCAAGATTGAGCTTATGCCCGCGCGAAATATGGCACCGTGCCGGCTGCGCAGGCTTGCGGCAGCCAGGGCAGCCTGCCGCGCTCCCAGGCTCAAGCGCCCTGTTGCGCCTTCATCCTCGTCCAGGCCTTGAAGAGGATGGACTGCAGGCTGGCACGCTCGCCCTCGTCCAGGTAGTCGACCAGCGACTCGCACATGCGCCAGAAGGCCGGCAGCGCGCGGGCCAGCACCTCGCGGCCCTGGTCGGTGAGCGCCAGGTCGAAGCTGCGGCGGTCTTCCTGGCTGAGGCTGCGCGCCAGCAGCGAGCGCTTTTCCAGCCAGTCCAGCAGGCCCGTCACCGACGAGCGCGTCACGCCGACGTAGCTGGCGATATAGGACGGCGTGACCACCGTGTCGCCCAGCAGCCCGCGCTCGGCCAGGCCGAAGATCATGAGCACGTCGAGCTTGCTCTCGGACAGGCCGAACGCCTGCAGCGATGCGTTGGCGCGCTGCTCCACATCGTCGGCCAGCCACAGCAGCAGCAGGCCCAGGCCGGCGGCCGGCGTGTCGGTGCCGGGCTGCGCGGTCTGGGCCATCAGGGCCAGGTGCGGGCGCAGCGCTTCGGGGGCGTTGGCGAGAGGGGGGGAATCGGGGGCCGATGCGGCAGCGGTCTTGCGCGGACTCATGGGAGTGGATGGAAGCGGGTGAAGGCGGGTTGAAGCCGGGAGAAGAAAGGGCGGTTGATTTTACGGCTTTCATATATTACGCTTTGTGTATAGTACGTTAAGCGTATTATTTGGCGGCACACAAATCTGCAAGGACATCCCATGCCCATCAAAGTTCTGGAACTCCACCATGTCGGATTCGGCGTCAACCACGCCCAGGCCGACGCCATGCTCGACTTCTACCGCGAAGTGCTGAACCTGCCCCAGGACGCCGCTCGTTGGAAGATCCCCGGCATCTACGGCTCCTGGATCAACCTGCCCAACGGCAGCCAGTTGCACATCCTCGGCAGCGAGGGGCCGTCGCGCTATGCGCAGGGCCCGGGCAAGGACCCTGTGTCCAACCACATCGCGCTGGCCGTGGACGACATCCTCGGCGCCGAGCAGGAGCTGCTGGCGCGCGGCGTCGATTACTTCACGCTGGACAACGTGGCATCGCCCAGCCTCAAGCAGCTGTTCCTGCGCGACCCGGCCGGCAACCTGGTGGAACTGCACCAGTCCAATGCGCGCGCCCCCGGCATCGCCCAGGCCGAGCAGGACGCGGCGCGCGCCGGCAACGAGTGACGCGACGCCCTCCCTTTTTCCCTTCCCCTCCGGATTCCCATGTACTTTGAAATGCAATCGCTCAACAGCGAGCAGCGCAGCAACATCCTGCACTCCCTGGTTCTGCCCCGTCCCATCGCCTGGATCAGCTCGGTGGACGGGGACGGCACGGTCAACGTCGCGCCGTTTTCCTTCTTCAACGCCATGTCGGGCGATCCGCCGCTGCTGTGCGTGTGCATTGGCTCGCGCCAGGGCGTGCTCAAGGACACGGCGCGCAACATCGCGGCCACGGGCGAGTTCGTGGTGAACCTGGTGTCCGAGCCGCTGGCGCGCCGCATGGCGGTGACGGCCATAGAGTTCGGCGCGCAGGTGGACGAGTCGGCCCAGGCCGGCCTGGTCCTGGGCGATGCACGGCGGGTGAAGGCGCCGCGCATCGTGGACAGCCCTGCGTCCTTCGAGTGCCGCGTGCGCCAGATCATCGATATCGACGGCGTGCGCAGCCTGGTGCTGGCCGACGTGCTGGCCGCCCATGTCATGGATGCGGCCGTGGTCGATGGCGAGCTCATGTACTTCGACCCCGCGCCCATGGAGCTGATCGCGCGGCTGCAGAACCCCGGCTGGTATGGCCGCGTGGGCGATGCCTTCCAGATGCCCACGCCCTCGGTGGCGCAGTGGGATGCCATGCAGCGCCAGGGCGTGTCCGACAGCTACCTGGCCTGGGCCGACGATGGCGCCGCCGCGCGCTGAAGGGCCGCCCATGCTTGCGCAACACACCATAGACAGCCTGGCGGCCGAGCTGCACGCCAGCGAAAAAAGCCGGGTGCAGGTCCGGCACTTTTCCCGCCGCCATCCGGACATGACGGTGCAGGACGGCTACGCCATCTCGCGCGCCTGGATGCGGCTCAAGCGCGCCGAGGGCCGCACGGTCAGGGGCCACAAGATCGGCCTGACCTCGCGTGCCATGCAGCAGGCCGTGCAGATCAACGAGCCCGACTACGGCACCCTGCTGGACGACATGTTCTTCGAGCCCGGCCACGACATTCCCTTTGCGCGCTTCATCGCTCCGCGCGTGGAGGTGGAGCTGGCCTTCGTGCTGGGCCGCACGCTCAAGGGGCCGGGCGTCACCCTGTGCGATGTGCTGGCCGCCACCGACTGGGTGGTGCCCGCCGTGGAAATCATCGACGCCCGCATCGAGCAAAAGGACCGCGATACCCAGGCCATGCGCACGGTGCGCGACACCATCGCCGACAACGCGGCCAATGCCGGCATCGTCATGGGCGGGCGGCCCGTGCGCCCCGACGCGGTGGACCTGCGCTGGGTGTCGGCGCTGCTGCAGCGCAACGGCGTGATCGAGGAATCCGGCGTGGCGGCCGCCGTGCTCAACCATCCGGCCACGGGCGTGGCCTGGCTGGCCAACCGGCTCGCGCAATGGGATGAGCAGCTGGACGCAGGCCAGGTGGTGCTGGCCGGCTCGTTCACGCGGCCCGTCACGGCCCAGGCCGGCGACAGCTTCCATGTGGACTACGGGCCGCTGGGCTCCATTGCCTGGCGCTTTGCCTGAGCTTCGTCCGCAGTGTGGCGATGGTGTCGCCTGCGGCACAGTCCGCAGGCCCGGCGCGTCGCCGACAATGCAGCGGCGCCGCCCGCCACCGGTGCGCGGGCGGCGGCTGCAACACATGCACTACAGGATGGACAAGCAATGGAGATGAAGAACGCAAAGACGGCCGTGGTCACGGGCGGAGGAACCGGCGTGGGCAAGGCCGTGGCGCTGGCCCTGGCGGGCGCCGGCTACCAGGTGGTGGTGGCGGGCCGCCGCCAGGCACCGCTGGATGAGACCTGCGCCGAGGCCCAGGCAAAGTACGGCGCGGGCGAGCGCATGCTGGGCATTGCCACCGATGTCAGCGACCCGGCTGCCGTGGAGCAGCTGTTCGCGCGCACGGTGCAGCGCTTCGGTCGCGTGGACCTGCTGTTCAACAACGCGGGCCGGGGCAATCCGCCCGGCTCCTTCCTGGACTGGACGCCCGAGCAGTGGCGCGAGGTGGTCGATGTCAACCTCAACGGCATGTTCTATTGCCTGCAGCAGGCCTTCCGCACCATGCGCGACCAGTCGCCGCGCGGCGGCCGCATCATCAACAACGGCTCCATCTCCGCGCATGCGCCGCGCCCCAATTCCAGCGCCTACACGGCCACCAAGCATGCCGTCATGGGCCTGACCAAGACGGCTGCGCTCGACGGCCGTGCCTACGACATCGCCGTGGGCCAGATCGATATCGGCAATGCCATGACCGAGCTGGCATCGCGCATGGCCAAGGGCGTGCCCCAGGCCAATGGCGAGATCGCGGTGGAGCCGCTGATCGACGCGGATGTGGTGGGCCAGTCCGTGCTCTACATGGCCAGCCTGCCGCTGGAGGCCAACGTGCTGTTCCACACGGTGATGGCCACCAAGATGCCCTTCGTGGGCCGGGGCTGAACCGGCAAAGGCAGGCCCTCAGGCCTGCACGCGGCGGCTCGCCGTCTCGGACGGGAGCTCGCCGAAGCGGCTGCGGTACTGGGCCGCGAAGTGGCCCAGGTGCAGGAAGCCGTATTTCTGCGCCACATCGCGCACGCCGGAGCCGGCTGCGGCGCCCGGGCCCTTGGCTGCCTGGAGTTCGGCGCGCACGCGGTCCAGCCGCAGCTGGCGCAGGAAATCCATGGGCCCCATGCCTGCGTGCTGGCGGAAGGCGGCCTGCAGCGTGCGCGCGCTGCAGCCGGCCTCGCGGCAGACATCGGCCAGCGACAGGGGCTGGTCGGCATGGGCCTGCATGTACTCCTGGGCCTTGCGCACGCCGCGCGGCAGCAGGCTGCGCCGGCTGTCCCCGGCCAGTGCGCGGCTGTGGCTGTGCGTGGCCGACATCAGCAGGCTGGTCAGCAGGTATTCCTCCGCATGCCGGGCCAGCGCCTGCGTGGCCTGCAGGGCGTTGCCCGCATCCAGCGTGTGCCGCAGGCAGTCGATGAAATGCACCAGCGGTGCCAGCGCCGGCTGGTCCAGCGGCACGCCCAGATCGAACACCAGGGGCCGGCCTGCGGGCGCCTGCAGCAGCGCCTCCAGCCGCGCCACCAGGGCCGGGCGGGCCATGCGCACGATCAGGTGCGGGCTGTCGTCGGCCCAGCGCATGGACAGCGGCTCGGTCGGCGAGGGCAGGGAGGCCAGGCGCGGCGTGGCATCCACCTGCTGCGCGCCGCAGCGGATCTCGGCACTGCCGCGCAGGGGAATCTGCAGCAGGAAGAAGTCCCGCAGGTAGCCGGGCTCGATGTGCACGCCGGGGCCGTATTGCACATAGTTCAGGCTGACGTTGCGGGAAAGCGGCGCGCTGTGGTGGCAGGCATCCAGCTCGGCGCGCGGGCGCAGCATGCCCAGGCCATGCGGACAGAAGACGCGCGCCACGCTTTCGCGGGCCTCGTCCATGTCGTGGCTCTCGAAAAGCCGGTAGCGCTGCAGCGGCAGCGGTGTGTGCATGGCGTGTTCCATAGGCTGCGCAGAACGTAGCAAAAACCACCCGCTCCCACAATTCGGACCATTCCCCGGGAGCCAATTTCTGCGCGCCAGGGACAGTGCCTGCGCTTGCCGGATGCCTGCGCGGCCCGGCCCCCCGTAACGTGTGCTGCACAGGCCAGCCCGGCCTGGCATCCACACGGGAGAACAAGCGTCATGTTCAATGGACTCGAAGGCAAAAGCGCCATCGTCACCGGCGGCTCCACCCTGATAGGCGCCGGCGTGGTGCGTGCGCTGCACGCGGCCGGCGTGAAGGTGGTCATTGCCGACATTGATGCCGACAACGGCCAGGTGCTGGCCGATGCGCTGGGCGAGGGCGCGCTTTTCGTGCGCACCGACATCACCGACGACGCGCAGGTCGCCGCCTGCGTGCAGCAGGCATGCAGCCGGCACGGCGGCGTGCACATCCTGGTCAACCTGGCCTGCTCGTATGTAGACGAAGGCCTGCAGTCGCCGCGCGCGGACTGGCTGGCCTCGTTCAACGTGAACGTGGCCAGCGCCGTGGCCATGCTGCAGGCCGTGCACCCGCACATGGTGGCCGCCGGTGGCGGGGCCGTGGTGAATTTCACCAGCATCTCTTCGGAAGCGGCGCAGACGGGTCGCTGGCTCTACCCGGCCAGCAAGGCGGCCATGAAGCAGCTCACGCGCAGCATGGCCATGGACCTGGCGGCCGATGGCATCCGCGTCAACAGCGTCTGCCCGGGCTGGACCTGGTCGGCGGTGATGGACCGGCTCAGTGGCGGCGACCGCGCCAAGACCGACCGCGTGGCCGCGCCCTTTCACCTGCTGGGCCGCGTGGGCGATCCGTACGAGGTGGCGCAGGTGGTGCTGTTCCTGTGCTCGGACCATGCCAGCTTCGTGACCGGCGCCGACTACGCGGTGGACGGCGGCTACGGCGCCATGGGGCCCGAGCGCGCCGTGGCCGCCATTCCCCAATTGATGGACTAGTACGCAGTACGGACACGGAGCCGCAAGGAGACAGCCATGAAGAAAATCGCCATCGTCGGAGCCGGCCAGTCGGGCCTGCAACTGGGCCTGGGCCTGCTGGCCGCGGGCCATCAGGTCACGATACTGAGCAACCGCACGGCGCAGGACATCGCCCAGGGCCGGGTCATGTCCAGCCAGTGCATGTTCGACAGCGCGCTGCAGATAGAGCGCGGCCTGGGCCTGGACCACTGGTCGCGCGAATGCCCGGTGGTCGAGGGCATCGGCCTGTGCGTGCCGCACCCTGGGCAACACGGCGAGAAAGCGGCCGGCAAGGCCATCGACTGGGCCGCGCGGCTGAACGCGGGCGCGCAGTCCGTGGACCAGCGCCTGAAGATCCCCGCATGGATGGACGATTTCCGCCGCCAGGGCGGCGAGCTGGTACTCAGGGACGCGGGCATCGCCGAACTGGAGGAATGCACGCGCAGCCATGACCTGACCCTGGTTGCCAGCGGCAAGGGCGAGATATCGAGGCTGTTCGAGCGCGATGCCCACCGCTCGCGCTTCGACCAGCCCCAGCGCGCGCTGGCGCTGACCTATGTGACGGGCATGAAGCCGCGCGAGCCGTTCTCCGCCGTGTCCTTCAACCTGCTGCCGGGCGTGGGCGAGTATTTCGTGTTCCCGGCGCTGACGACCACGGGCCCCTGCGAGATCATGGTGTTCGAAGGCGTGCCCGGCGGCCCCATGGACTGCTGGGGCGATGTGAAGACACCGGAGCAGCACCTGGAGCGCAGCCGCTGGATCCTCGACACCTTCGTGCCCTGGGAGGCCGAGCGCTGCCGCGACATTGCGCTGACCGATGACAACGGCATCCTCGCGGGCCGCTTCGCCCCCACGGTGCGCAAGCCCGTGGCCACGCTGCCGTCGGGGCGCAAGGTGCTGGGCATGGGCGACGTGGTGGTGCTCAACGACCCCATCACGGGCCAGGGCTCCAACAACGCGGCCAAGTGCGCCGACACCTATCTGCGCAGCATCCTGGCGCGCGGCAATGGCGGCGGCAATGGCGACGGAAATCGTGACGGCAATGGCGCATTCGACGCCGCCTGGATGCAGCAGACCTTCGACCGCTACTGGTTCGGCTATGCGCAATGGGTCACGCAGTGGACCAACATGCTGCTGGCGCCACCGCCACCCCATGTGCTCAAGCTGCTGGCCAGCGCGGGCACGCTGGCACCGCTGGCCAGCGCCTTTGCCAACGGCTTCGACGACCCGCGCACCTTCTTCCCCTGGTTCGCGGACGCGGGCGAGGCGGACCACTACATCGACAGCTGCGCGGCCATCGCCGCCATGGCAGCCGTCCCCGCCTAGCCGCAGAGGCCGCCATGAGCACATGCGACACCCCGGCCGCCGCCACGGCCTGCTCCTTCGATCCGCGCGAGCTGCGCAAGGCCTTCGGCCAGTTCACCACGGGCGTGACCGTCATCACCACGCGCGCGCCGGACGGGCGGCGCGTGGGCATGACGGCCAACTCGTTCTCCTCGGTCTCGCTGGACCCGCCGCTGGTGCTGTGGAGCCTGGCGCGCCAGGCGCCCAGCGTCTGCGATTTCCAGGGTGCCAGCCACTTCGCCATCCACGTGCTGGCTGCGGGCCAGCACCTTCTGTCGCGGCGCTTTTCCACGCCGCAGCAAGACAAGTTCGTCGGCCTGGACTGCGCGGAAGGCCCGGCCGGCGTGCCCCTGATCGATGGCGTGCTGGCCCGCTTCGTCTGCCGCAACGTCCGGCAATACGATGGCGGCGACCACCTCATCTTCATCGGCCAGGTCGAGCGCTGCGAACGCTTCGACGGCGAGCCCCTGGCCTTTCACGCGGGCTACTATCAGGTGACGGTGCGGCACCCCGAATGCGTATGACGGGTCATGAAAAAAGCGGCACCGCAGCTTTCCCCACCCTTTGAAACGGAGACAACCCCATGCAGCAGAAAGAACCCCCGGCCAGCCGCCATGTGCGCATCAACGCGCTGGACGGCAGCGGCAGCTTCAACGCCTACCTGGCCGTGCCGGCCTCGGGCAGCGGCCCCGGCCTGGTGCTGGCGCAGGAGATCTTCGGCGTCAACGCCACCATGCGCGAGGTGGCCGACTACTACGCAGAAGAAGGCTACGTGGTGCTGGTGCCCGACCTGTTCTGGCGCCAGCAGCCCGATGTGGAGCTGGGCTACACGCCGGCGGACTGGGAGCGCGCCTTCGGCTTCTACAAGGGATTCGACGAGGCCCTGGGCGTGCAGGACATCCAGGCCTGCCTGAACGCCTTGCGCCAGCGCCCCGAGGTCACGGACGGCAAGGCCGGCGTTCTGGGCTTTTGCCTGGGCGGCAAGCTGGCCTACCTGGCCGCCTGCCGCACCGATGCCGATGCGGTGGTCGGCTACTACGGCGTGGGCATCGAGGCGGCGCTGGACGAGGCCGAGCGCATCCGCTGCCCGCTCACCCTGCATGTGGCCGAGCTCGACGCCTTCTGCCCGCCCGAGGCGCGCCAGCGCATCGTCCAGGCGCTGGGCGGGCGTCCCGGCGTGGCCGTGCATGTCTATCCCGGCGTGGACCATGCCTTCGCGCGCAAGGGCGGCGACCATTTCCACCGAGCCTCGGCGCTGATGGCGCACGAGCGCAGCATTGCCACGCTCAAGTCCGCCATCGGCCCGCATTTCGACCTGGCCGCGCTGTGGGACAAGCACTGCGAGTACGAGTTCGCCACGCGCAACGTGGACGACACCATGGCCACCATGGTGGCCGAGCCCTATGTGAACCACATCCCCACCATGACCGGCGGCGTGGGCTTCAGCAACCTGCACGCGTTCTATACGAACCACTTCGTCAACAGCAATCCGCCCGACACGTCGCTGACCCCGATTTCACGCACGGTGGGGGCCTCGCAGGTGGTGGACGAGATGTTGTTCTGCTTCACGCACACCACCGAGATCCCGTGGATGCTGCCCGGCGTGCGGCCCACGGGGCGGCGCGTGGAGATCCCGCTGCTGGCCGTGGTCAAGTTCCGGGGCGACAAGCTCTACCACGAGCACATCTACTGGGACCAGGCCAGCGTGCTGGTGCAGGTGGGCCTGCTGGACCCGGCGCTGCTGCCCGTGGCGGGCGTGGAGACGGCCCGCAAGCTGCTGGACGAGACCCTGCCTTCCAACGAACTGCTCAAGCGTTGAGCGCGGCGCGGGCGCACGGGTTTCACTCTGCGCCCGCTGGCGGCCTGCAGGCCGCCAGGGCTCTCAGGGTTGCCACCAATGTTGATATGTCAACATTGGTGGATCATGCGGCCATCGCAATCGCCGCCCGATTCCCTCCGCCCAATGCCCCGCCCACGCACATCCACGATCCCTGCCGCCGATGCCGCCACCGGCCCTGCACCGGACACGCAGGTCTGCAGCCAGACGCTGGCGCTGGAGGACTTCATCACCTTCCGCCTGGGCGCGCTGTCCAATGCGCTGCAGACCCAGGTGACGCGCCACTACATCGCACCGGCATCGCCCGTGGGGCTGACCGAGTGGCGGCTCATGGGCCAGATCCAGCGCCATGGCGAGCTGCATGCCAGCGCGCTGTCACGCCTGAGCCTGATGGACAAGGCCCAGATCAGCCGCGCGCTGCAGCCGCTGATCGACCGGGGCTGGGTGCTGCGCCGCGCCGATCCGCAGCACGCGCGGCGCCACCTGCTGCAGCTGAGCGAAGCAGGGCAGGCGCTCTTCGACGAGGTGCTGTCCCGCGCACGCCCCTACCAGGCGGCCCTGCTCAATGCCCTGACGGCCGATGAGCGCGCCATGCTGGACCGCATCCTGGACAAGCTGGGCCGTGCCTCCCAAGCGCTGGACCAGGGGCTGGACCAGGGGCTGGATGCCTGATTTACCCACAAGCCACTGCACAACCCACCTCAAGACCCACCTCAGAACCCACCCCACGAGCCACACCATGAATTGCTCCATGCACCCTGATGAACGCGCCGCCCGCATCGAACTGGCCGCCTGCTACCGCGTCTTTGCCATGCTGGGCTGGGACGAGCTGATCTACAACCACATCACGGTGCGCCTGCCCGACAGCGTGACGGGCGGGGAAAAGCAGTTCCTGATCAACCCCTTCGGCCTGCACTACGAAGAGGTCACGGCCAGCAACCTGGTACGCATCAATGTGCGCGGCGAGGTGCTGGACGGCTCGCGGCATCCGGTGAATCCGGCCGGCTTCGTGGTGCATGCGGCCATCCACGACGGACTGCCGGGCGCGCACTGCGTGATGCACACGCACACCACCTCGGGCATGGGCGTGGCCTGCCTGGAGCAGGGCCTGTCGCAAAGCAACTTCTACAGCGCCCAGCTGCACGGCATGGTGGCCTACCATGACTTCGAGGGCATCACCATCCATGCCGACGAAGGGCCGCGCCTGCTGGCCAGCATCGGCCACCGCAAGGCCGTGATCCTGCGCAACCATGGCCTGCTCAGCTGGGGCAGCGACCTGCCCCAGGCCTTCGTGGTGCTGTGGACGCTGCAACGCGCCTGCGACGTGCAGATGGCCACCCTGTCCATGGGCGCGCCGCGCATGGTCTCCGACGCCATGGCCCAGCGCTGCAACGAGGACTCGCTGACCTTCAACGACAGCCACGGCGGTGCCCGCGATGTGTTCGACCACCTGGTGCGCCGCGTGAACCGGCGCGACAGCAGCTATCTCGATCTTTGAACCCGGAGCTTCCCGCGCATGACCATGGAACAGACAAGCATTTCATTCGACAAGGCCTGCATCTTCGGCGCCGGTGCCATCGGCGGCTGGATGGGCGCGGCCCTGGCCCGCGCCGGCTGCCAGCTCAGCGCCGTGGCGCGCGGCGCTGCACTGCAGGCCCTGCGCACCCAGGGCCTGACCCTGGTGCACGGCGAGCAGCGCGAGCACTTCGCGCTGCGTGCCGAACAGGACCCGGCCGCCCTGGGCGTGCAGGACCTGGTCATCATCTCCGTCAAGGCGCCGGGCATGCCCGATGTGGCCGAGCGCATCGCCCCGCTGATCGGCCCGCAGACCGTGGTGCTCACGGCCATGAACGGCGTGCCCTGGTGGTTCCTGCACGGCGGTGTCGATGCCAGCGTGCGCGGCAGGCAGCTGAAAGCCGTGGACCCTGAAGGCCGCATTGCGCAAGCCATCCCGCTGGGCCAGGTGCTGGGTTCGGTGGTCCATGCCAGCTGCTCCAACGATGCGCACGGCGTAGTGCGCCGCCACTTCGGCAACAGCCTCATCCTGGGCGAGCCCTTGGCCACCGGCCCCGGCCAGCCGCCCACGCCGCGCCTGGCGGCACTGGCCCAACTGCTGCAGCGCGGCGGCATCGAGGCCAAGGTCTCCGACAACATCCAGCGCGACGCCTGGTACAAGCTCTGGGGCAACATGACCGTCAACCCCGTCAGCGCGCTGACGGGTGCCACCTCGGACCGCATCCTGGGCGACGACCTGGTGCGCGGCCTGATCACGCGCGTGATGCTGGAGGCCAAGGAGATCGGCGCGCGCATCGGCCTGCCCATCAACGAATCGCCCGAAGACCGCCATGCGGTCACGCTCAAGCTGGGCGCCTTCAAGACCTCCATGCTGCAGGACGTGGAAGCCGGCAAGCCCGTGGAGCTCGACGCCCTGGTGGGCGCGGTGCGCGAAATGGGCCAGCTGTGCGGCGTGGACACCCCGTTCACCGATGCGCTGCTGGGCCTGGCGCGGCTGCAGGCGCGGCAAAAGGGGCTGATGGGCTGACGCCGCAAGGGCCAGTACCGGCCTGCAGCACGCAACCGTAGACTACGCCTCCATGACTTCCGCCAAGAACCCCGCCTCGCCCTGGTCCACGCTGTGCGTGGTGGCCACCACCGTCCCCAGCGCCGAGGAGGCCGCCCATCTGGCGCGCAGCCTGGTGCAGCAGCAGGCCGCGGCCTGCGTGCAGGTGGAGGCCATCACCTCGCACTACGTGTGGGAGGGCGAGATGCACGCCACGCCCGAGTGGCGGCTGGTCTGCAAGACCCTGCCCGACGTGCTGGAGCGCCTGGCCCGGCTGCTGCGCGCCGGGCACAGCTACAGCGTGCCGCAGATCACCATGCGCACCGAGCGCTGCATGGCCGACTATGCGCAGTGGCTGCGCTCCCAGGTCTCGACCCGGGACGTGGCGGACACTGCAGAAAGGGCCGCCGCGCCCCGCATCACTGCGGCGTGACGTTGGCGGCCTTGATCACGGGCACCCAGGTCGCTGTCTCCTTGCGGATCAGCTCGCCGAAGGCGCTGCCCGTGACCACCCAGGGCTCGATCCCCTGCAGGTCCAGCTGCCTGACCACGGCCGGCGTGTTGAAGATCTCCTGAATATCCTTTTCCAGCTGCTTGAGCACGGCCGGCGGCGTCTTCCTGGGCGCCATCACGCCGTACCAGGACGAGATGGCAATGCCCGGCACGCCCGCCTGGGCCAGCGTGGGCACATCAGGCAGGTACTTGCTGCGGGCCGGGTCGGTCACGGCCAGCGCGCGCAGCTTGCCCGACTGCACATGCGGCAGCAGCGCGGGCACATTGCCCACGATCATCGGCACCGTGCCGCCCAGCACATCGTTGAGGCCGGGCGCCGTGCCCTTGTAGGCCACGTGCAGGATGTCGGCGCCGGTCTGCTGCTTGAACAGCTCACCGGCCAGATGCAGGCTGGAGCCCACGCCGGGCGAGGCATAGCTGATGGTGGCCGGCCTGGCCTTGGACAGGGCCACCAGCTCCTGCACCGTTTTGGCGGGCACGCCGGGGTGCACGGCGATCACATTGGCCGCCTTGGCCAGCGAGGCCACGGGCGCGAAGTCCGCCTCCACGCTGTAGCCGGGCCTGGCCAGCAGCGTGGGATTGATGGTCAGGTTGCCCTGGGGCACGACCAGCAGCGTATGGCCGTCCGCCGCGGCACGCTTGACCATGTCGATGCCGATATTGCCGTTGGCCCCGGGCTTGTTCTCCACCACCGAGGTCTGCCTGTAGCGCTCGGCCAATCCCGTGGACAGCAGGCGGGCCAGCGCATCGACCGGGCCGCCGGGCGGGAAGGGCGCGACGATGGTGAAAGGCTTGGCAGCCAGCTGCTGCTGGGCGGCGGCATCCTGGGCCAGGGCGCTCTGGCATGCGGCTGCTGCCAGCAGGGCGGCAGCGCCGAGCAAGGTGGGGGCTTTCATGGGGAACTCCGGGGAACAAGGCAAGGCAGGTACAAGCAAAAGAAATGCCTGAGGGCTATCGATTGTTTCTTGTATAAAACAACGTTCTTCTTATAAATCAATGCAAAGCATAAAACCTGCGGCTTGATTCGAATCAAGGGAAAACCCTTGCCTGCATGCCTGGGCCTTCGCTGCGTTCGCATGCCCATGAAAAAAGGAGCGCAGCGCGCTCCCGTAAGTCGACTCCAGAGAATGGGTCAAAGCGCATCAACAGGGGAGCTGATGCAGTCGATGCCAAGCCGCAGGACGACAGCTCCACGAGCAGGTCTTGCTGCCATCGCATGTCAGGCCTGTAGGCAAGTCACCACTAAGCCCAACAGCATCAGGCCCATGCCTATCTTCTCTGCTCGACTGAAGCTTTCGCTGAACACGCGGCGCGAAACCAGGTAGCTGAAAACGACCTCGATCATTCCCAAAGTGCGCACAGGTGATGCTCCTTGCATGGCGTAGGCCGTGAACCAAGCAATTGAAGCGGCTGCCCCCATGCAACCGGCAAGCAGCGAGATGCGCCAAGCTCGAAAAATAGGTGCCAGACCTTGAGCTGTGCGCAACTGGATCCAAAGTCCCATGCCGACGGTTTGCATCGACTGTGCGATCAGCACGCCCCAGGCGCCAGATAACCATGCCGTTTCGGCGCCAAGTGCCAGCGACCCTCCTCGAAATCCTACTGTTGCAACTGCAAAGCAGGAGCCGCAAGCCAGGCCATAAAGTGCAGATCGGTTGAGCCACGCGGACGGTGAGAGCAACTGTTCGCGTGGCGGCAGGGACAGCAGCAGCATACCGATTGTGGCTACGATCATTGCGGCCAACGCCAGCGGTGTTGGAAGTTCATGGAGAAAAACCGATGCGAACAGAGCTAGCTGCAGCACCTCTGTCTTTGTCAGAGTGACAGCCACGGCAAAGTTGCGCTCCTTCATCGCCAGCAGCAAAGCGACCGTTCCAGCCAATTGGAAAAAAGCGCCCAATGCAATCCAGCCAAGGTAAATCGGCGTGATCGAAGGTACAGCGTATGGCTTTGCTGGTACCAGATACAGCAGTGCCAGCCACAACATGGCAAAAGGTAGGCCATACAGAAAACGCACCAGCGTGGCCGATAGCGCGCCCAGCTCCTGTGTCAGGCTGCGCTGCGCTGTGTTTCGTACCGTTTGAGCGAGAGCGGCGAACAGGGTTATGGGAACCCATAACCAAGAAAAACCTTGAATGGATTCAAGCATGAATATGGAGGAGGGATGGGTAAATGGGGCGTAGAGTAAATTCTTACATTGCTGTGGATTATTTGGTAATGCACAGCAATGCTCATTTGCTGATTAGAGAAATTTTGCTCTCTTGAAGATTTATTGAACGGTTGAAGACAGAGACTCGAGATAGAACATGAGGCCTGCGTAGAGCGTTTCTTCTGGGGTGCCCGCGCGAGGAGAGCTCGGCATCATCCAGGTATCCTTGCTGCCGTTTATCCGCATGCTGCGGAGAAAGCAGTATGTGGTCAATGCGTAGAATTTGCAACTCGAAAAATACTCTTAAGATAAAGATTTTCTTAAATACAGAGATATTGAAATCGATTTGCAGAATGCGCAATTCCAGTAAGAAATTCAGAGAAAGAACTGATTTTCTCAACAAGCACGCATAGCGTGATTGTTATGAAAAGGTGATGCTGGGTCTTTATTTCCTGATGCTATCTGAAAATAGTATGGCTATAGATGGTGGCTTATCTTGCGTACCAATTTTGAAAGAGCGATTTCATAGGTCCCTGCGTATAGCCGCCAGCAGGCTTTTCGAAGAATTCCAGATATGCTGCTCGGCAAGGGCCTGGGCCTTCTTTGGGTCGCGATTGCGGATGGCGGCGAGGATGCCGCGTTTTTCTTCTGTGCTTTCTGAGGCCCGTGAGCTGTGAGAAAGTGAGAGTCTCCGCAGGCGTGCGAGGCGGCTCCTTTGTGAAGAAAGATAGCTTGCCATCAGCGAATTTTGGGCTGCATCCAGGAGAACTTCGTAGAACTCCTCGATGGTCTCGATCTGAGCCCCGACATCGCCCGAAATCTGCGCTTCATTCATCGCTTTCACTGTGACATCCAGGCGCTCGATTTGCTCTATGGTGGCTCGCTCTGCGCACAGTGCCGCCACATAGCCTTCAACGGCTGCACGCATTTCAAAGATCTGGCGAATGCCGTCTTCATCGATAACGGCGACTATCGGGCCTTTATAGGGCTCCTTTGTGATCCACCCTTCTGCCTCCAATTGCCCCAGGGTTTCACGAACTATCGTTCTGCTCACATCAAGGAGATCGCACAGCTTGCGTTCTACCAAGCGTGATCCAGGTGGAAGTTGGCCTTCCACAATGGCGCGCTTCAATTGCTCAAGTGCCAGCTGTCGGAGCGTTGGATTCACACGCTCTACGGCCATACTGCCTCGCGGAATTCCCATGTCTGTCAATGCAGGTCTGTCTGTGTCTGTACCTGCTTTAGAGGCTTGCCGTTTCATGTCTGTTGGACTTTCTTGCGAATTGAGTGATGGTATACCAACATACAATCTTGGGTCAAGATATGGAAGGGTGCGAAAATTGAGAGGCATCTGGTTGGGAAGGCAGCAGGAAGACAGTGACCAAGCCATCTCCGCCATCGATGGTTTGTCTCTGATTGGTTTGCAAGCCACATAAATTGGCCTGAACTTGCCATCTGCAGCCAGCAAGTAGCCTAATCGGCCGGTTTAAAACACTTATGTGCTTTTACGAGCCCCGAAAAGTGGGGGGTGGCAGAGCGGGAGAATATGCTTGAAATGATGCGCGGCACACGCCGTAGTTGGCATATCGAAGGCAGGTCGCACTGAAGAGTCTGTTGCCGAGTTTTCGCACAGGCACTCAACAGAGTTGGTGCGCTTGCCGAGGCATGGGCCGTACGCTCACCCGCACGCAAAGGTGGAGCGACGGGAAAAAATGCGTTCTCCACATCGGAGGCCAGAGATGAGTGCGGTGGTGCACCGCAAGGCCTGCCAGCCGGCGTCAGTGAGGAAGAGCTAGGATTTCTGACCGTCCGAAGCAAGGACGGGCTTGTCGGTGCTACCGAGCACTGGCGGAAGTGCTGCTTTGACTGGCCGAAGAGATTCGTCAATTGCCACGTGACGATGAGTGGCTGCTTCGGTGATTGAAGGGCATGCCCTTTCTGGTCTTTGCCGCGCCCACGCTGTCGCCTGTGGCGAAGTTACTGGGCTTTTGCGGCAAGTCACATGAGCTAACCCGGTAGGGCCTGGCCTGATCAGTCCCGAAGCGGTTGAGTGCGTCAGAGGTTGAGGCTGGAGAGCTCTTCGTTGAGCGGTCACTCCCCAATGGATGAGCGGAGAGCGGCTTGAGCGCCAGCCCGCAATTCATCCATTCCGCCTTCCTGTGGCGCCTGTCGAGAAAACTCTGAACAGATTGTCAGGACAGCAGCGCCTGCGCGAATTCCCTGGCGTTGAAGGTCTCCAGGTCTTCGACCTTTTCGCCCACGCCGATGAAGTACACGGGGATCGGCCGTTCCTGGGCAATGGCGGCCAGCACGCCGCCCTTGGCCGTGCCGTCGAGCTTGGTGACGATCAGGCCCGTGAGCTGCAGTGCATCGTCAAAGGCGCGCACCTGGGCCAGCGCGTTCTGGCCGGTGTTGCCGTCGATGACCAGCAGCACCTCATGGGGTGCCGTGGCGTCGGCCTTGCTGACCACGCGGCGGATCTTGCGCAGCTCTTCCATCAGGTGCAGCTGGGTGGGCAGGCGGCCCGCCGTGTCCACCAGCACCACATCCTTCTTGCGGGCGCGGCCGGCGGTGACGGCATCAAAGCTCACGGCTGCAGGATCACCGCCTTCCTGGCTGACGATCTCCACCGTGTTGCGGTTGGCCCAGACGCCGAGCTGCTCGCGCGCGGCGGCGCGGAAGGTGTCGGCGGCAGCCAGCAGCACGCTCTGGCCTTCGTCGGCCAGATGCTTGGTCAGCTTGCCGATGGAGGTGGTCTTGCCTGCGCCGTTGACGCCAGCGACCATGACCACGGTAGGCTGGTGCTCGCCGATGATCAGCGGCTTTTCCAGCGGGCGCAGCAGGTCGGCCAGTGCATCGGCCAGCAGCGCCTTGACGGCGGCGGGGTCGGTGGCCTTGGCTTCCTTGACGCGGCGGCGCAGGTCGGTGAGCAGGTGCTCGGTGGCCTTGACGCCGGTGTCGGCCATCAGCAGGGCGTCTTCCAGCTCTTCGTACAGCGCATCGTTGATCTGCGTGCCGGTGAAGACCGTGGCGATGCTGCTGCCGGTCTTGCGCAGTCCGGCCTTGAGGCGCTGCATCCAGTTCTGGCGGCTGGCGCCTTCGGCTTCGGGCTTGGCCGTGGGCTCGGGTGCGGCAATGAAGTCGGCAGGCGCGAGCGTGGAAGCAGCAGCAGTGGGTGCAGCGGGTGCGGCAGGCGGGGCGGCATCGCCCTTGCCGCCGCCGAAGGGCTTGCGCCACCAGGCGCTGCCGGTGTCGGCTGCGGCCGGTGGGGCAGGCGTGCCAGGGGGCAGGTCTGGGGCGCGGTCCTGCGGCGGGGTTGCGGGAATGCCGGCCTCTTCAGGCGCGGCGCTGCTGTCCGCCGGGGAAATCTCGGCGGAGGAGGGGGTGGGCTTTTTCTTGAAAAAACTGAACATCGGCAGGTTCTTAGAATCACAGCATTCTATGAAACATGCACTCACCCTCCTGGGCTTAATGGCCTGCATGGGCACCGGGGCTGCTTTGGCAGCCCCGGATGCATCCTCTTCCTCCCCTTCGTCACTGCTGCAGACGGTGGCCAGCCAGGCCGCAGGTGGCCAGCGGTCCGCCACAGCAGCGCAGCAATTCACCCTGAAGAACGGCATGCAGCTCATCGTGCAGCCCGACCGGCGCGCGCCCACGGCCGTGCACATGGTCTGGGTGCGCGTGGGCGCCATCGACGAGGTCGACGGCACCTCGGGCGTGGCCCACGCGCTCGAGCACATGATGTTCAAGGGCTCGCGCAAGGTGGCGCCCGGCGAGTTCTCGCGCCGGGTGGCGGCCCTGGGCGGCCAGGAGAACGCTTTCACCAGCCGCGACTACACGGGCTACTACCAGCAGATTCCGTCCAGCCGGCTGGAGGAAGTGATGAAGCTCGAATCCGACCGCTTCGCCAACAACCACTGGCCCGACAGCGAGTTCAAGAAGGAGATCGAGGTCATCAAGGAAGAGCGCCGCATGCGCACCGAGGACCAGCCGCGCGCCGTGCTCATGGAGCAACTGATGGCGGCGACCTTCATGGCCTCGCCCTACCACCGGCCCGTGATCGGCTGGATGAGCGATCTGGACGCCCTGACGCCCGGCGACGTGCGCGATTTCCACAGCCGCTGGTATGTGCCCGGCAATGCCACCGTCGTCATTGCCGGTGATGTGGACGTTGCCAAGGTCCGCGCCTGGGCAGAGAAGTACTACGGCAGCATTCCCGCACGCGCCGTGCCGGTGCGCAAGCCGCGCACCGAGCCTGCGCAGATCGGCATCCGCCGCATCGAGGTCAAGCAGCCGGCCGAGCAGGCCCTGGTGGCCCTGGCCTTCCGTGCGCCCTCGCTGACGCGCGTCAGCGATCTGCAGGCCGATGACCGCGATGCGCTGGCGCTGCTGGTGCTCTCGGCCGTGCTCGACGGCTATGACGGCGCCCGCCTGGAGCGGGCCCTGGTCCAGGGCGAAGGCCGCGTGGCCGACGGCGCGGGCAGCTCCATGTCGCTCATGAGCCGCGGCCCCGGCCTGTTCATGCTGACGGGCGTGCCCGCCACCGGCAAGACTGCGGCCGAGGTCGAGGCCGCGCTGCGCGCCGAAGTGGCCAAGGTCGCCAGGGAGGGCGTCGAGCCTGCCGAACTGGAGCGCGTGAAGACGCAATGGATGGCCTCCAATGTCTATGAGCGCGACTCGGTCATGGGCCAGGCCCAGAGCCTGGGCAATTACTGGATACAGGGCATGCCGCTGGATGCGGAAGACCAGTTGCTGGCCCAGCTTCGCACCATCACGCCCGATGACGTCAAGCGCGTGGCGGCCAAGTACTTTGGCGATGACCAGCTCACGGTGGGCACCCTGGTGCCGCAGCCCCTGCCTGAAGGCGGCAAGCCCCGCCGCACCGACGCGGGTGCCGGCATTGGCGGACCCCTGCATTGATGCCCCCGAAGCACGCTGGAGTGAAGATGAAGAACATGAAAAAGATGGTGGCCAGCTCCGTGCTGGCAAGCGTGGGCCTGGGCTTTGGCGCCACGTCCGCATGGGCCTTGCTGCCCATCCAGCACTGGACCCAGCCCAGCGGGGCGCAGGTCTGGCTGGTGGACAGCCCGGGCATTCCCATGGTCGATGTGCAGATGGATTTCGACGCCGGCAGCCGGCGCGATCCCGCCAATCAGGTCGGCCTGGCCAGCGCCGTGGCGCTGATGGCGTCCAAGGGCGTCACGGCCCAGGGCAGCGCGCCTGCTCTCGATGAAAACGGCCTGGGCCAGGCCTGGGCCGATCTGGGTGCCAGCTTTGGCGCCCAGGCGGGCCGCGACAGCTTCAGCTACGGGCTGCGCTCCCTGACCGAGCCTGCGCTGCTGCAGCGCGCCGTGGCCCTGGCCGCGCGCCAGATCGCCAGCCCCAGCTGGCCGCAGGATGTGTGGCTGCGCGAGCGCGAGCGCTGGACTGCGGCCATCAAGGAATCGGACACGCGCCCCGGAACGGTGGCCGGCAAGGCCCTGAGCCAGGGCGTGTTCGGCACCCACCCCTACGGTGCGCGTGCCACGGCCGAGAGCCTGTCGCGCATCGACCTGTCGGACATGCAGTCCTTCCACCGCCGGCTGATCGCCGCCTGCCGTGCCAAGGTCAGCATCGTCGGCGCCGTCAGCCGCGAGCAGGCCGACCAGCTGGTGCAGCAATTGCTGGCTCCGCTGCAGGCGGCCCAGGGCCAGGACGCCAGTGCCTGCGCTCCGCTGCCCGACGTGCCCAAGGTGCAGGCGCTCAAGGCGCCGGTCAACGAGAACATCCCCTTCGCCTCGGCCCAGGCGCAGGTGCTGATCGCCCAGCCCGGCATTGCACGCAACAGCCCGGACTTCATGGCCGTGCTCGTGGGCAACCACATCCTGGGCGGCGGCGGCTTCACCTCGCGGCTGACCGAGGAAGTGCGCGAAAAGCGCGGCCTGAGCTACAGCGTCTACAGCGACTTCTCGCCAGGCCTGGACGCGGGGGCCTTCACGATCGCCCTGCAGACACGCCCCGACCAGGCGGCCGAGGCCCTGAAGGTGTCGCAGGACACGCTGCGCCGCTTTGTCGCCGACGGCCCGACCGAGAAGGAGCTCAAGGCCGCCAAGGACAATCTGATCGGCGGCTTTGCGCTGCGCATAGACAGCAACCGCAAGCTGCTGGGCAATGTGGCCAACATCGCCTGGAACGGCCTGCCGCTGGACTATCTGGAGCACTGGACCGAGCGCGTGCAGGCGCTGACCGTGCGTGATGTGCGCGAGGCCATGCAGCGAATGCTGCAGCCCGATCGCATGGTGACCGTCGTCGTGGGAGGCAAGCAATGAGCCGCAACAGCATCAAACTGCATACCCCTGCCGGCAAGCGCTGGCTGGAAAAGGCCACGGCCGAGGCCGCGGCGCCCAAGGCGCCTGCCGCAGCGCCGGCCGCAAAGGCAAAGGCGGGCAAGCCGGCACCCTCGGGTGCGGGCGAGGTCCGCATCATCGGCGGCCAGTGGCGCCGCACGCGTCTGCCCGTGGCGCAGCGCCCGGGCCTGCGCCCCACGCCGGACCGCGTGCGCGAGACCCTGTTCAACTGGCTGGGCCAGGACCTGACGGGCTGGCACTGCCTGGACGCCTTCGCGGGCACGGGTGCGCTGGGCTTCGAGGCCGCATCGCGCGGCGCGACCAGCGTGCTGATGAACGAGCAGGACGCCGCCCTGGTGCTGCAGCTGCAGCGCCTGCGCGAGCGCCTGGACGCCCAGTCCGTGCGCGTGCTGCGCGGCGATGGCATCGGCTGCCTGCGCCAGGTGGCGCCGGGCACGCTGGACCTGGTGCTGATCGATCCGCCGTTCGACCATGCCGAGCTGTTCGAGCCTGCGCTGAAGGCCGCTGCGCTGGCCGTCTCCGCCCAGGGCTATGTCTATCTGGAGGCGCCCCAGGCCTGGACCGAGGAGCAACTGGCCGAGGCTGGCGGCCTGCAGCTGTTCCGCCATCTCAAGGCGGGTGCCGTCCACGCCCATCTGCTGCGCAAGGCCGCGCAGGACGAGTAGGCTGGCGCCGCAGCCGTGTTCCAGCGCAGGAATGCGGCTGTCGCGCAGCCGACGGGCCATGCTGCAGTGCAATGCATAATGCGCCATCCGTGCCGGACCAGGGCACGCGCAGCCAAGGAAAGTGAACGCCATGAGCCACGACGTGATTGCCGTCTACCCCGGAACCTTCGATCCGATCACGCTGGGCCACGAAGACGTGGTGCGCCGTGCGACCCAGCTGTTCAGCCACGTCATCGTGGCCGTGGCGGCCGGCCACCACAAGAAGACCATGTTCAATCTCGAGGAACGCATGGAGATGGTGCGCGAGGCCGTGTCCATCTATCCCCATGTCCAGGTCGAGAGCTTTCATGGCCTGCTGCGCGACTTCGTGGTCGAGCGCGGCGGCAAGGCCATGGTGCGCGGCCTGCGTGCGGTCACCGACTTCGACTACGAGTTCCAGCTTGCCGGCATGAACCGCACGCTGATGCCCGAGGTGGAGACCGTCTTCCTCACGCCCAGCGACCGCTACCAGTTCATCAGCAGCACCTTCGTGCGCGAGATCGCCACGCTGGATGGCGAGATCGACAAGTTCGTCTCGCCCAACGTGCGCACGCGACTGCTTGAGAAGGTGCAGGCCAATCGCGCTCCTTGAGAGAGGGAGGCCGGCCAGGTGCCTTGGCCCGCCCCCATGACGAGTTCACGATATCAGGTGCTCTGCGTGGCGGCACTTGCATTCACGGCCGCATGCACGAATTCCAGCTTGCGCCGCGCGCCCATTGAAAGAGCGAACGGATAGGCATCCCCGTGGCCCAGGCTGCGGTTGAGGCTGTTGGTCAGCAGTGTCAGCGGCACCCACTGGTCCAGCATGGTGCCGAAGTCCGGCCGGGCAGGGACCGCGAACGGGTCCTGCACGCACAGCGCGGCCGGCGTTCCCATGCCCGCCGCCGTGCCTGCGCCTCCTGGCAAGGTGATGCAGGTGCCATAGCTGGCCGCAGTCTCCAGCAGATCCACCATGTGCAGGTAATGGGCCCAGCTTTCGGCCCAGTCTTCCCACGGGTGGGAGGTGGCATAGGCGCTGACGAAGTTGTCGCGCCACTGCCCATCCAGCGGGCTGCGTGCGTAGTAGTTCTGCAGGGCCTGGGCATAGTCCTGGCGCTCGTCGCCGAACAGGCGGCGGAATTCCTCGATACGGCCCGCGCCCACCACCAGCCTGTCCCAGAAGAAGTGGCCGGACTCATGGCGCAGATGGCCCACCAGCGTCCGGTAGGGCTCATGCAGCGCCTGGCGGCGCCGGGCACGCTCGGCATCGTCGGCCTCCACCACGTTCAGCGTGATGGTGCCGTTGGCATGGCCGGTCATCACCGGCGCCTGCCCGGGCAGGTCGGCCAGCAGCTCGAAGCGCGGCCCGTCCTCTCCAGGCCTGGGGCCCAGGCCCAGGCGGGCCAGCGTATAGAACAGCTGGCGCTTGGCCGCCTCGATCTTGGTCCAGCGCAAGGCATTGGCCGGGTCTGACAGATCGGGCAGCCAGCGTGTCTGGCGGCAGGATTCGCACAGCGCGTGGGGGTCGTCGGCGGGCAGGGCGAAGTTGCACTGGCCCACAGGTCCCCGGTGGCTGCACATCTTGTAGAGGCGGCCTGGCGGCTTGCCTGCTCCCAGGGAGGACAGGCTCTCCCACAGCGCGCTGTCCCGCGCGCCGGAAACCGGTCGCAGGCAGGCCACATGCAGTCGCTCGGGCAGGAAGGCCAGGGTGGCGCCGCAGTGCACGCATTGAACGCTGTCGAAGAAAACCGGGTGGCCACAGGCATCGCAGTTGAAGACTCGCATGTCGGTCACTTTACGCCGTATGTCCGGCGCACGGTGGAAAGGGGTCGTACCTGCCGTCGGCTGCAATGGTCGGCAATCCTTGCGGCGGCGGCAGTTGGAGCCCTGGATGAAAAAAGGCCGGAAGTCTCCGGCCTTGTACTTGGATCAGCCCCCGCAGGGGCCTGCATCAGGGGCGAACCACGATGCTGTTGCGCACTTCACGCACGTTCTTGGTGGTGCGTGCGATCTCGGCAGCGCGGGCCTTTTCCGACTCCGACTTGGCAAAGCCCGACAGTTGCACCGTGCCGTTCAGGGTCTCGACGCTGATGGAGGTGGCCGAGACGCTCTTGTCCTCTGCCATCTTGGCCTTCACGGCAGTGGTGATGCCGGCGTCATCCACATACGAACCCACGGTCTGCTGGTCGCGGGCTACGGAGCAGGCGGTGGTGCCGAGCACGGTGGCGCCGGCGACGAGAGCGAAAGCGATGGCACGGGTGTACTTTTGCATGGTCAGTTCTTTCTTGGACAAGAAATGGAGGGAAACGGTAGTCGAGGGAACTCGGGGGGCTGGGCTGCAGCTCACTTGCGCGAGCGGGAACTCATGAAGAACGCGGTGGCCAGGGCTGCGCCCGTGGCTGCTGCCAGCAGCATGGAGCGGCCAGGCTGCTCGATGACGTAGCGCGTGGTGGCTTCCGTGGCAGATTGCAGCTGGCGGCGGGCGCGGTCGGAGCTGTCGGCGCAGAAGTTGATTCCGCGCGTGGCCAGTTCCTGGGCACGTGCCGCGAGGTCGTCGATGACGGGATTCAGTTCACGCTCGATGGACTTCACGCCTTCCTCGGCCTTGTCCAGAACATTTGCTGCAGTGCGGCGCGTGGTGTTGACGGCTTCCTTGGCAGTGTCTGCTACGTCCTGGGCAACGTCCTTGGCGGTATCGGCGGCTTTGTTCACGGCTTTCTCGGCTTGGCTCATTGGTTCTATCTCCTCAAAACTTGCATGAATGGGAAAGGCGGTCGGGCTGCCGGGCTGGCTGCCCGCCGGAGGCGGGCTTGGGCTGGCAGGTGGGTGAAGGCGGCGCCGCCGCTACTTCTTGATCAGGCTCATCACAAAGGTGACTACAGCCATGATCACGAAAATATAGAACAGGATCTTGGCGATGCCTACAGCACCTGCCGCAATTCCGCCAAAGCCGAAGATGGCGGCGACGAGAGCGATCACGAAAAACACGATGGCGTAGTGCAGCATGTAGAACTCCTTGGTTGTTCGTTGCCAAGAAACGGCATCTGGCTGTCAGGAGCCGAGTGCTGTTCCCATGCGATTGACTGTACCGAGCCGCCCGAGGCCGGATTGACGGTGCCCGGCGTGGCATGGCGTCAGGGTTAGGCAGGGGGTGGGTGTAGGAAAAGCGCCGGCCCGCAGTGCCCATCAAGAAAAACCCCTGCCAGGGCGGTGCCGGGCAGGGGTTGTGCGTGCAGGCAAGGCGTCATGGTCAGGCGGATGCCGGGCTCAGCGGAATGACGGCGGAGATGGCCGTGCCCTTGCCCAGTTCGGAGGAGACGGTCAGCCGCCCGCCTGCCGCCTCCACGCGATGGCGCATGCCGGCCAGCCCGTGGGAGTTGGGGCGCATGGCCGAGGTCTCGAAGCCCTCGCCATCGTCCTGGATCTGCACCGTCACATAGGTCGGGTAGTTGTGCACTGAGACCAGTACGTGGCTGGCCTTGGCGTATTTGCCGATATTGGTCAGCGACTCCTGCACGATGCGGTAGACCGTGAGCTGGGTCGACTCCGGCAGCTCCACCTGCTCCAGGTTCGCTGTGACCTCGATGCCGCTGCGTTCGCCGAATTCGCGTGCCAGGATTTCCAGCGCCGTGGTCAGGCCCAGGTTGGACAGTGACGAAGGACGCAGGTCCTCGATGATGCGGCGCTTGAGGGCAATGCCGCTGTTGAGCGTCTCCACCAGATGGCTGACGCGCTCTCCCACGTCGGGGGCGCTGAGGTCGATCTTGGATTTGAGCCGGGCCACATCGAGCTTGGCCGCCGTCAGCAGCGAGCCCAGTTCATCGTGCAGCTCGCGCGCCAGGTGGCCGCGCTCATCCTCGCGCACCTGCTGCAAGTGGTTGGCCAGCTCCGTCAGCGTGGCCGTGCGTTCGCGCACCAGGGCTTCAAGGCGGTTGCGCTCGTCACGCTGGATTTCCTGCTCGCGCTGATGGGCCTGCTGCAGCGCGTGGGCCTGGCGCAGGTACATGAAAAAGCCCAGCACACCCAGCGCGGTCACCGTGGCAATGCCTATGCGCGACAGCGACAGCGTGTGCTCGATATCCTGCAGGTTCTTGGCCGAGCGCTCGTCTATGCCTGACAGCAGCTTGCCTGTGTAGTCCCGGATGGCGTCCATGTTCTCCATGCCCACGTCCGTGAACATGACGAAGCGCCAGGCTTCCTCGTTGCCCTGGCGGTACAGGCGCAGGCTCAACTCCATCTCGCTCATCTTGCGCTCGACCTGGCGGGCCAGCGGCGTGAAGATGGCCAGTTCCTGGGGGTCGTAGATGAAGATCTGGCGCAACTCGTCCATGTTGTAGTTGATGGCCGTGATCGCCTTGCTGTAGGGCTCCAGGTAGCGCTCCTCCCCCGTGAGCAGGTAGCCGCGCAGGCCGGTCTCGGCATCGAGCATCAACCGCAGCAGTTGGCTGATTTCCGAGCGGGTCGCCTGGGTCTGGGTCATGGCCTCCAGCGCCTTGGTCGAGCGCTTGTAGCTGGCCTCGTTAATGCTGACAAGCAGCACGGCCGCAACGATGGCAAATGCCAGGCTGATCGCAATTCTTCGGAAATTTATCCAACGCATAAGCATCCTCTCACCTACAAGATCTTCGCCGATATTCTGCATAATTCGTGTTATCGGCAGCCGGAGCAGTTCCTGCCCCGGCCGTTACCATATATTGTTTGCACGACCGGCGTTCCTGCTGGTCCCCCGAAAAAGAGGTATTCATGATCAGAATCGGCATTGTGGACGACCATGCAATTGTGCGCTCGGGTCTGCGTCAGTTTCTCTCGGAACATGTGGACCTGCGTGTAGTCGGTGAGGCCGCCAATGGCCGTGAGGCCATCGACTTGGTCCGAGCCCACGAGATCGACGTGCTGTTGATGGACCTGTCCATGCCCGGGCAAAGCGGCATCGATGCGCTGGCCATGCTGCGGGCCAAGGCCCCGGACATGGGCATCCTGATCCTGAGCGGATATCCCGAGGAGCACTACGCGATCAACCTCATCCGCCAAGGCGCCAGCGGCTACCTGAACAAGGAATGCGATCCCCAGGAGATTGCCGAAGCGATCCGCACCGTGGCCCTGGGCCGCCGCTACCTGACGCCGGCCGTGGCCGACCTGCTGGCCCAGCAGCTCAACCGCAAGGATGACGCGCCAGCGCATGAACAGCTGTCCGAGCGTGAGTTCCAGGTCTTCCTCAAACTCGCGCGCGGAGAAACGGCAGGTGATATTGCGAAATCGCTCTCGCTGAGCGTGAAGACGGTCAGTACCTATCGCACGCGGCTTATGGAGAAAATGGGATTGTCATCCAACAGCGATCTCACGTATTACGCGCTGAAAAACCGGCTGATCGACTGATTCCCGGTCAATAGAAAATACGGGCTGCACGATTATCAAGTCGTGCAGCCTTTTTCTTTGATGGAGAGTAAAAATGCCGTGTTTTGGGTTCAGGCTGTTTTGAGTTGATTGAGCGATGCGGCGTCGATATTCATGCAATAGTCCATGAGTGCATCGATCTCATTGGACTTGTCGAAGACCGCATCCACGCCGAGCTGGGCGCAGCGGCTGCGGATGTCAGGGGTGGCGTAGTTGCTGAGCACCACGATCTTCTGGTGCGGCTGGCGCTCGCGGCAGGCGGTGAGCACACCCAGGCCGCTGCCCTGGCGCAGGAACAGGTCGACGATGGCCAGATCCCATGCGTCGGGGTTCTGCTGAAGCCAGTCCGTCCCCGCGCTTTCCGTCTCGGCGATGCCCACGGCCTCGACATCGGCGAGTTCCTCGAGCGTGGCGATCAGGTTCTCGCGGATCGTAGGGTTGTCTTCAACAAGATAGGTGCGCAATTTCACGGCTGTATCCAATAGGGACGCGGATGGCAATCGGAGTCCGGCGGAACCCGGCCTTCATTGTCCTGCGCGACAGCGGGCGATTGTGCCAGTGGGGGATCGGCCTGGAAGTCAGCCGATTCCTACGCCTTGTTGCCGCAAACGGGACAGTCCGGCACACGGGTGGTTTGCATGCTACTCCAATCGAGGCTGCGGCTGTCGAACATGGTCAGGCGGTTTGTTGCAGGCGTGCCAAAACCCGCGATCAGCTTGAGGGCTTCGGCCGCCTGCAGCGTGCCCATGACGCCGACCACGGGGGCGAAGACGCCCATGGTCGAGCACTGCACTTCCTCGAATTGCGCCTCCGGCGGGAACACGCAGGCATAGCAGGCGCAGTTCTCGTCGCGTGGGTCCATCACCATGAGCTGGCCATCCAGGCGGATGGCCGCCCCCGCCACCAGGGGCACCTTGTGCCGCACGCAGGCCGCGTTGATCATGTGTCGCGTGCGGTAGTTGTCCGTGCAGTCCAGCACCACCGTGGCTTGGGGCACGAGGTCGTCGAGCAGGGCATCGTCTGCGCGCTGCTGGCGGCAATCGATGCGGATGCCGGGGTTGATGGCATGCACGGCCGTGCGTATGGATTGCACCTTGGGCTGGCCCACGCGATCGGTGGTGTGGGCAATCTGGCGCTGCAGGTTGGTCATGTCCACGGCATCGTCGTCCACCAGGGTGATGCGGCCGATGCCGGCCGAGCCCAGGTACAGCGAGGCAGGCGCGCCCAGGCCGCCTGCGCCGATGATGAGCACATGCGCTGCCAGGATGCGCTCCTGGCCTTCGATGCCGATCTCGTCCAGCAGGATGTGGCGCGAGTAGCGCAGCAGTTGATCGTCGTTCATTCGCGTCTCCAGACGTGAAAAAGCCGGGCGCAAGGCCCGGCTTGGTGCAGGCGCGGACCCGGTCCACGCCGCGCTGTCAGTTTTCCTTCTTTTCGGGCTCGCGCTCGGTCAGGGTCTTGCTGACCATGACGGGCTGGCCCTTGAGGCGGTTGAGCGCCTGCTGCAGCTGGAAGTCCTTTTCTGTGCCGAACTCGGGCAAGCGGCGCTCGGCCAGGGGTTTCTTGGCCTCTTCCTCCAGGCGCTTGCGGGCTTCCTCGCGGGCCTTCTCGCGCACTTCGTCCTTGACTTCGGCGCCCTGTCCGCTGGACAGGTGCTTTTCCAGGTCGGCCTCGCGCATGCGCAGGGCAGCGAACAGATCGCCTTCAGGGGTCTCGTCCACCATCACGTCAGGAACGATGCCCTTGGCCTGGATGGATTTGCCGCTGGGCGTGTAGTAGCGGGCCGTGGTCAGCTTCAGGCCCGTGTCGGGACCCAGCGGGCGAACGGTCTGCACCGAGCCCTTGCCGAAGGTCTGGCTGCCCATGATGACCGCACGCTTGTGGTCCTGCAGGGCGCCGGCCACGATTTCGCTGGCCGAGGCCGAGCCTTCGTTGACCAGAACCACCAGCGGCAGCTTCTTGAGCGAGGCGGGCAGGCGCTGCAGCGGGTCTCCCATGCCGCGGCGGGCATAGAAGCTGGGAGAGGCCTTGTAGGTTTCCTTGCTCTCGGCCAGCTGGCCGTTGGTGGACACCACGGTCACATCGGGCGGCAGGAAGGCTGCCGAGATGGCCACGGCCGCGTCCAGCAGGCCGCCCGGGTCGTTGCGCAGGTCCAGAACCAGGCCCTTCATGTTGGGTTCCTGCTTGTACAGCTCTTCGACCTTGCGCACGAAGTCGTCCACCGTGCGTTCCTGGAACTGGCTCAGACGGATCCAGCCGTAGCCGGGCTCGATGACCTTGCCCTTGACGGATTGCGTCTTGATTTCCTCGCGCGTGATGGTCACGGGGAAGCTGCGGCTTTCATCCTTGCGCAGGATGGTCAGCTGCACCTTGGTGTTGGGCTCGCCGCGCATGCGCTTGACGGCGTCGTTGAGCGACAGGCCCTTGACGGCCGTGTCGTCGATCTTGGTGATCAGGTCGCCTGTCTTCAGGCCGGCGCGGAAGGCGGGGGAGCCTTCGATGGGCGAGACAACCTTGATCAGGCCGTCTTCCTGCGTGATCTCGATGCCCACGCCGACGAAGCGGCCCGAGGTGCCCTCGCGGAATTCCTTGTAGGACTTCTTGTCGAAGTACTGCGAATGCGGATCGAGGCTGGACACCATGCCGGAGATGGCATCGGTGATCAGCTTCTTGTCGTCGACCGACTCGACATAGTCGGTCTTGATCAGGCCGAAGACGGCGGACAGCTGCTGGATCTCTTCCAGCGGCAGCGGGGTCATGGCACCGCGGGCCACGGTCTGCAAGGAAACCGTGGTCAGTGCTCCGGCGATTACGCCTACGGAAACCCAGCCGGCAATTTTGATTTTCTGGCCCATATCACCCCTTTAACCGCGTCAATATACACCCGCTTGGAAAGGCAAGCGCCCGCGTGGTTCCCTAAAAACGGCGCAGCAAGCGCAATTTCCGTAGCAGGCGCTCACCTCAGGCGGGTCAGGCTCAAGCCTTGCCCTGTGCGGCCACGGCGGCTGCCGCCTTGGCGGCAGCCTCGGCATCGCCCAGGTAGTAGTGGCGAATGGGCTTGAGATCGGCATCCAGCTCATAGACCAGCGGAATGCCGTTGGGCACGTTGACGCCGACGATGGCGTCATCCGAGATGCCGTCCAGGTACTTGATCAGCGCGCGGATGGAGTTGCCATGCGCGGCAACCACGACGCGCTTGCCGGACAGGATGGCGGGCGCGATGGACTCGTTCCAGAACGGCAGCACGCGCGCGACCGTGTCCTTCAGGCATTCGGTCAGCGGCACCTGGCTGGGGTCCAGCTGGGCGTAGCGCACGTCGCTGCGCTCGCTGCGCGGGTCCTGGGGCTCCAGGGCCGGCGGGGGCGTGTCGTAGCTGCGGCGCCAGACCAGCACCTGGGCGTCGCCGTACTGCTTGGCCATGTCGGCCTTGTTCAGGCCCTGCAGGCCGCCGTAGTGGCGCTCGTTCAGGCGCCAGCTGTGCTGCACGGGCAGCCAGGTGCGGTCCATTTCGTCCAGCGTGTGCCACAGCGTGCGCGTGGCGCGCTTGAGCACGCTGGTGAAGGCCAGGTCGAAGTCGTAGCCTTCGGCCTTGAGCAGGCGGCCGGCGTTCTTGGCCTGTTCGACGCCGGTGGCGGTCAGGTCCACATCGGTCCAGCCGGTGAAGCGGTTTTCGAGGTTCCAGGTGGATTCACCGTGGCGGATCAGCACGAGCTTGTACATGGCGGCTTTCTAAGTCTCTCGATGCGACAAAGCTGGGCTGTCGCGGGGGCAAAAGCCAGCATTCTAGAATTGACAGGTTTGCCAACCCAAGGAATGACGTGAAATTCATCATCGATAACTGGTATTTGATCCTGATCGCGCTGGCTTCCGGCGTGATGCTGCTGCTGCCCCTGGTGCGCGGCGCAGGCGGCGGCTCGCTGACGGCGGCGCAGGCCGTGCAACTGATCAACCGCCAAAAGGCCGTGGTCATCGATGTCTCCGAGCCCGAGGAGTACGCGGCCGCCCATGCCAATGGCGCCAAGAATGTGCCGCTGGGCCAGTTCGAGGAAAAGCTGCCTGCCACCGTGAAGAACAAGGCCCTGCCGCTGGTGCTGATCTGCACCAAGGGCAACCGCGCCTCGCGTGCCGAAGGCATTGCGAAGAAGCTGGGCTACGAAAAGGCCCAGGCCCTGGCCGGTGGCCTGAAGGCCTGGCGTGATGCCGGCATGCCGGTTGAAAAGGCCTGAAGCGCCTCCAGTTGATCACGATGGAAGCCGCTGCGCCGCGTCCCCGGCGCCTGCAGCCGGCAAGCCGCCCACTCGAAGAAAGTCGCATATGCAAGCCGTGAAGATGTACACCACCGCTGTCTGCCCCTATTGCATCCGGGCCAAGCAGATCCTCAAGTCCAAGGGCGTGGAGCAGATCGAAGAGATCCGCATCGATACCGACCCTGCCGCGCGTGACGTGATGATGCAGAGCACGGGCCGCCGTACGGTGCCCCAGATCTTCATCGGCGACCACCATGTCGGCGGCTGCGACGACCTGATGGCGCTGGACGCCGACGGTGGCCTGGTGCCCATGCTGCAAAGCTGAAACACGGGCACTGCATAATGCAGGCCCAGGTGCCCGCTGCGCAACCTATTGGCAGCGGGCATTTTGTTGGTGATTTTTTTGATGCCCTGGCCGCCGTGCCAGGGTTTTTTGCCCAGAAAGACTGATTCCATGGCCGAACAGGACACTCCCGTCTTCCAGATCCAGCGCGTCTACCTCAAGGACCTGTCGCTGGAGCAGCCCAATTCGCCCGCCATCCTGCTGGAGCAGGAGCAGCCCAGCGTGGACATCCAGCTCGGCGTCGAGGCGACTCCCGTGGCCGAAGGCATCTACGAAGTGGCCGTGACGGCCACCGTGCAGACCAAGATCCAGGACAAGACCGTGTTCCTGGTCGAGGCCAAGCAGGCCGGCATCTTCGAGATCCGCAACGTGCCCGAAGACCAGATGGGTGGCGTGATCGGCATTGCCTGCCCCCAGATCATCTATCCCTACCTGCGCGGCAACGTGGCCGACGTGGTCACACGCGCCGGCTTCCCGCCCGTGCACCTGGCCGAGATCAACTTCCAGGCCATGTACGAGCAGCAGCAGGCAGCCGCCCAGGCGGACGGCAACTCGCTGCCGCGGTAAGCCGGTCCCATCCCGGCCGATGAGACTTGCGCCCAGGCGCGTCGCATCGCTGTGGTACAAGAAAAGAGGCCCGAGGGCCTCTTTTTTTCATCAACGTCGCTTCTTCAACGTCGGGCAGATATGAACATTGTGGTGATTGGTGCAGGCGCCTGGGGCACGGCGCTGGCAATGAGCGCGGCCTCGCGCGATGACGGACGTGTCGTGACGCTGTGGGCGCGCGACGCTGCCCAGGCGCAGGCCATGCGGGACAGCGGCGAGAACGCGCGCTACCTGCCGGGCGTGGCGCTGCCTGCCGCGCTGCAGGTGGTGCATGGCGAGATCGACGGCCATCTGGCTGCGGCAGACCTGATCGTGATCGGCACGCCCATGGCGGCCTTGCGCGAATGGCTGGGCCGCCTGCGCAATGTGCGGGCGCCCGTGGTGTGGCTGTGCAAGGGCTTCGAGGCCGTGCCCGCAGGCGCGTCGGCCGCCGCCCATGGACTGATGGCGCACGAGGTCTGCGCCGAGGTGGCGCCCGATCTGCTGTGCGGCGTGCTCAGCGGCCCCAGCTTTGCGGCCGAGGTGGCGCGCCACCAGCCCACGGCCCTGGTGGCGGCCAGCCGGCATGCCGAGGTCAATGACGCCCTGGTCGCGGCCTTCCATGGCGATGCCATGCGCGTCTACGCCAACGCCGACATCGTGGGCGTGGAAGTGGGCGGCGCCGTGAAGAACGTGCTGGCCATTGCCACCGGCCTGTGCGACGGCCTGCAGCTGGGCCTGAACGCCCGCGCCGCGCTGATCACGCGCGGCCTGGCCGAGATGACGCGACTGGGCCTGGCCCTGGGCGCGCGGGTGGAGACCTTCATGGGCCTGTCCGGCCTGGGCGATCTGGTGCTGACGGCCACGGGCGACCTGTCGCGCAATCGCAAGGTGGGCCTGCTGCTGGCCCAGGGCCGCACGCTGGAGCAGGCCGTGGCCTCGCTGGGCCATGTGGCCGAGGGCGTGTACAGCGCACGCACCGTGCTGGCGCGCGCGCGGCTGTTGAATGTGGAGATGCCGATCACCGAAACCGTGGTCGAGCTGCTGGACGGCCGGCTGCAGGCGGCCGAGGCCGTGCAGCACCTGATGGCGCGCGATCCACGCGGCGAGTGATTCTTCGGTGTCCATGAAAAATGGCCCACACGCTCCCCTTGCTGCGCAAGGTCCACTGCCCCCCGAGGGGGCCGCTTTTCATCTTGGGGCGGCCCGGCGATGAAAAAGCCCCGGAGCTGGAAGGCCCCGGGGCTTTTTTGCGTCAGAAATCCTGGCGCCTGGCGCGCTACATGCCCAGTTACAGGCCCAGTTACAGGCCCAGCTCCAGGCCCAGCAGTTCCTCCACCGTCTGGCGGCGGCGGATGAGGCGCGCGCTGTCGCCGTCGACCAGCACCTCGGCGGCCAGCGGGCGCGTGTTGTAGTTGCTGGACATGGAGCTGCCATAGGCGCCCGTGTCATGGATGACCAGCAGGTCGCCGACCGCTGCGCCTGCCAGCGCGCGCGGCAGCACCACGCCGCCGTCGCCCTGGGTGAAAACGTCGCCCGATTCGCACAGCGGGCCGGCGACCACGGCATCGCGCAGGGGCATGGCCTGGCCGTCGCGGCGCAGCACTTCCATGCCGTGCCAGCTGCCGTACATGGAGGGGCGCATCAGTTCGTTGAAGCCCGTATCGACCAGCACGAAATGGTTGCTGCCCGCGTTCTTGGTGGCGCGCACCTGGCCCAGCAGCACGCCCGATTCGGCCACCAGGAAGCGGCCCGGCTCGATCTCCAGGCCCAGCGCGTGGCCCACGATGGCCTCGGCGTCCTTGCGTGCCGCATCCCACAGGCCGTGGTAGTGGGCGGTGTCGATGGTGGCGTCGCCATCGCGGTAGGGAATGGACAGGCCGCCGCCGGCCGAGATGGCCTGCAGGTCATGGCCTGCCTGGCGGGTGGCGCGCACCAGCTCGACCATGGCGCCGCAGACCTGCTGCAGGTGGCCGTAGTCCACGCCCGAGCCGATGTGCATGTGCAGGCCGGCCAGCTTCAGGCCGCCGTCGCGGATGGCCTGCAGCGCCGCCAGCAGGTCGCTGTGCCAGATGCCGTGCTTGCTGTGCTCGCCGCCCGTGTTGGTCTTGTTGCTGTGGCCGTGGCCGAAGCCGGGGTTGATGCGCAGCCACACGGGATGGCCGGGCGAGGCCTGGGCCAGCTGGTGCAGCATGTCGATGGAGCCGGCGTTCACGGGCACCTTGTGCTCGGCCACGCAGGCCAGCGTGGCCTCGTCCATCACGTCGGCGGTGAACACGATGTCGCTGTGCAGGTCGTCGCCATGGCCGGCCGCGTAGCCGGCGGCTAGCGCACGCAGGATTTCGCCGCGCGATACCGCATCCACCTTCACGCCCTGCTCGCGCATCAGCCGCAGGATGTGGATGTTGGAGCAGGCCTTCTGCGCAAAGCGGATGGTGTCGAAGGCCTTGAGCTGGGCGATGCGCGCGCGGATGGTGGCGGCGTCATAGACCCACAGCGGCGTGCCGTGCTGGTCGGCCAGAGCCCAGAGCTGGGCGGGCGAGAAGGGATTGGACATGGTGTCTCTTTCAGGGGAACTGCCGCGCATCATGGCGGATGGGAGTCATTCAGTCCAATGCTTGTTCTTATGGTGTCTATTTGATTTGGATATGCTTTGGCCATGCAAGACCCCGAGCTGCCGCACACGTCCCCCGAACCCCGCATCTCCCACCGCCACCTGGAGGTGTTTCGCGCGCTCATGCTCAGCGGCAGCGCCACTGGCGCGGCGCAGATGCTGTACAGCTCCCAGCCCACCGTCAGCCGCGAATTGGCGCGCCTGGAAAGCCTGCTGGGCTATGCGCTGTTCGAGCGCGCCCAGGGCCGGCTGCGGCCCACGGCACGCGCCCTGTCGCTGTGGGCCGAGGTGCAGCGCAGCTGGCAGGGGCTGGATCGGGTGGTGGAGCATGCGCTGGCCCTGGGGCGTCCGCACCAGGCGCGCATCAACGTGCTGTGCCTGCCCGCCCTCAGCCATGCGCTGTTGCCTGCAGCGCTGGCGCGCCTGCATGCGGAGCACGGCCCCGTGGCCGTCAGCGTGGCCACGCAGGAGGCGCCGCTGCTGCAGGAGTGGATGGCCGCCCAGCGCTACGACCTGGGCCTGGCCGAACTGGCCGAGGCGCCGCCCGGCACGCGTGCTCTGGCTTTGCCCGCCATGGACGAGGTGGCCGTGCTGCCGGCAGGGCATGCGCTGGCGGCCCGCCCGGTGCTGGAGGCGGGCGACTTTGCGGGGGAGGGCTTCATCAGCCTGGCGCGAGACGACCCCTATCGCCAGCAGATCGATGCCGTGTTCGGGCAGGCCGGCGTGCAGCGCCAGCTGCACCTGGAGACCCACAGCGCCGTGGCCGTCTGCGCCATGGTCCAGCACGGCCTGGGCGTGGCCATCGTCAATCCGCTGACGGCGCGTGCCTGCGCCGGGCCGCAGCTGGTGGTGCGGCCGCTGGCGTTTTCCATTCCCTTCCAGGTCCATGCGCTGCTGCCGCTGCACCGGCCGGCCGTGGCCGAGGCGCAGTGGCTGGTGGACGCGCTGGCCGCCGAGGTGGCCGCGGTCGCTTGAAGTGGGGTGGGCGACTTCAGCGCGCCGCGTCCTTCAGGCTGGCTGCGTTGTCTGCCGCCAGCTCGTGCGGCAGGCCCCACTCCATCCAGTCGTCGCCAAAGACCTCCACCGGGTGCTGTGTGCGGTCCGATCCGTTGCCGCAGGCCAGCTCGTCGCGGGCGCAGTAGCGGTCGCAACCCCAGCAGGTGCGCTCGGGATGGGCGGGGTGGATGGGGAATTTCCTGGCCATGGCATCCAGCTTGGACCGCCATGGCCGCCAGGGTTTTGCGCTGGATCAGAATTCCAGATTGTCGATCAGGCGCGTCTTGCCCAGGCGCGCGGCGCCCAGTGCCACCAGTGGTGCACCGGCCAGTTGCGCGCCCTCGGCCGGCGGCTGCAGGTCACGGCGCAGGCGCACGGTCAGGTAATCGGGCTCCCAGCCCTGTGCGGCCAGGGACTGCATGGCCCATGCCTCCAGTTCGGCCAGCGGAGCCTGGCCTGCGCGCGTGGCGTCGGCCAGTTGCTTGAGTGCCTGCGACAGCGCCATGGCCTGCTGGCGTTCATCGGGGCTCAGGTAGCCGTTGCGCGAACTCAGCGCCAGGCCGTCGTCGGCGCGCGCCGTGTCGCCGGCCACGATGTTCACGGGCAGGGCGAACTGCTCGACCATGCGGCGGATCACCAGCAGCTGCTGGTAGTCCTTCTTGCCGAACACGGCCGTGCCGCCGCCGCTGGCGAAGAACACGGCCGAGAACAGCTTCATCACCACGGTGCACACGCCCGTGAAAAAGCCGGGGCGGAAATGGCCTTCGAGGATGTCGGCCAGCTGCGCGTCGGGCTGGATCTTGAAGGTCTGCGGCTCGGGGTAGAGATCGGCTTCGCGCGGGGCGAACAGCAGGTCGCAGCCTTCGCTCTCCAGCTTGGCGCAGTCCTGCGCCCAGGTGCGCGGATAGCTGTCGAAATCCTCGTGCGGCAGGAACTGCAGGCGGTTCACGAAGATGCTGGCCACGACGATGTCGCCGTGCTGGCGCGCGGCGCGCACCAGGGACAGGTGGCCATCGTGCAGGTTGCCCATGGTGGGCACGAAGGCAGGGCGGCCCTTGCTGGCCAGGATGGCGCGCAGGTCGGCGATGGAGTGGACGATTTGCATGGGGAAGCGGGAAAGCGGGGGAACGGGAAGCGGGAAGCGGAAAAACGGACCGTGCAGCCTGCCGGACTACCAGGCGTGCTTGCTGTCGTCGGGGAAGCTGCCGTTCTTCACGGCATGCACATAGGCCTCGAAGGCGCCCTTGACGCTGCCCGCATCGGCCATGAAGTTGTGCACGAAGCGGGCCATCTTGCCCAGGTTCACGCCCAGCATGTCGTGCAGCACCAGGACCTGGCCGGCCGTGCCGCTGCCCGCGCCGATGCCGATGGTGTGGCAGTGCGGCAGCTCGGCCGTGAGTTCGCGCGACAGCTGTGCCGGCACCATCTCCAGCACCAGCATGGAGGCGCCTGCATCCTGCAGCTCCAGCGCATGGCGGCGCAGCGTGGCCGCGCCCTCGTCGCTCTTGCCCTGGACGCGGTAGCCGCCCAGCGCATGCACGGTCTGCGGCGTCAGGCCCAGGTGGGTGCAGACGGGCACGCCGCGCTCCACCAGGAATTGCACGGTGGGCGCGGTCCAGCCGCCGCCTTCGAGCTTGACCATATGGGCGCCGGCCTGCATCAGCTCGCAGGCGCTGCGCATGGCCTGCTCGCGGCTTTCGGCGTAGCTGCCATAGGGCATGTCGGCGATCAGCCAGGCCGTGCCCTGCACGCGGTGCAGGCCGCGCGCCACGCTGGCGGTGTGGTAGCACATGTCCTGCAGCGACACGCCCACGGTGCTGTGCAGGCCCTGGCAGACCATGCCCAGCGAATCGCCCACCAAAATGCACTCCACGCCGGCCGCATCGGCCACGGCCGCGAAGGTGGCGTCATAGGCGGTGACCATGGTGATCTTCTCGCCGGCCTCGCGCATCTGCGCCAGGCGCGGAAGGCTCACGGGGCGGCGCTGGGGCAGCGGCGAGGCGGGAGGGATGGTGCCGTAGGGCGTGCCGGCGGTGACGGGTGCTTGGGTCATGGGGCGCTCGGAGGGGGATGGAATTGCCGCGAGTCTATGCGATGCGCGCGGGGGGCACCTGTCCCTGAGCTGTCCTTTGCTGTTCCGTCACCTTTCGGGCAGGCCACGCCATCGGCGCCACAGCGGAGACAGCAGGGCCACGAGCATGGCCGTGCTGGCTGCCACGGCAGGCGCGCCCATCAGCAGGTCCAGCCAGTGCTGGGTATCCGTCCAAGGGCCTGCGCTGCCGGCGGGTTGGGGCAACAGCAGTGCGGACCACTTGGACCAGGCGGCGGCGAGCCATATCAGGGCCAGCGACATGCCCAGGGCCAGCAGCACCGCGCCTGCCCAGGGGCGCTTGAGCACACGGATGCGCAGCCAGGCGACCGATATCAGCGCGGCTGGAAACAGCCCCAGCACATAGAGGTTGGTGATTCCCAGCATCCCGGCCAGCACGCTGCCAAGCAAGGTCAGGACCAGGCATGCGCCCCAGGCCACCAGCTGCATGGCAGGCATCAGGCGCACCAGCACCAGGGCCAAGGCGAGGAAAAAGCCAACGCTGACGGCCGCCAGCAACTGGGACATCCTTGGCCATTCGTCGTCGCGGGACCTGTCAGCGCGCCGCAGATGGCTTTCCTGGTAGGCAGGCAGGGCGAGGCCGTAGCGCGCGTGCTTCCATTGCACATGCTGCATCGGGCTCCATCGGCTGTCGAACCTCTCCAGCGGGATGAGCCACTTGCGGTTGCTCTGGGACAGATAGACATCAAAGCATTTGCGCGGATCCGGCTCCAGATCCGAAGGCCTGTTTCGCCCCAGGATCGGTTGGCAGTCGGAATCCTGTGCCCTGGATGCCTTCTCGCCATTCCCTGGCTGCGGGTTCGCGGCCAGGTAGGCGCGCCATTCCTGGGCCAGGGGGGATTGCAGCGCGCTGTGGTAGCTGGCCAGCAGGTGCTCCGCCTGGTCCTGGGCGGAGCTGGCAGACTGGCGCACATAGCCTCTGGCTTGCAATGGCTGGCCGTAGCGCTCGAGTGTCTGGGCAATCGCGGCCTGGTCTCCGCGCATCAACCAGACCAGGGCCTGGATGCTCGGGTACTTCGCCGGATCGACCTCTTCCTCGCGCAGCACACGTATCCATTCCACGAGCATGGCCGCCTGGCGTGGCGCGGCAAGCGCCTCCAGGGCTGCGACTTGCTCGACAGTCTGGATCTGTGCACTGACATCCGTGTCCGACCATTGGCGCTGAATCCGTATTTCATAGATGGGCGAAAAGGCGATCGCAGGCGCGAACAATAGCGATAGGAACAAGGCTCCCCACAGGTACTCCCACCACAGGCCCCAGCGGCCCACGGGGGCGTGTTCGCGCCAGCGGTTGTGGATGCGCACGCGCAGCAACCACCACAGCGCCAGGCCGATCGCCACGATCCAGGCCACGACGGAGCCGATGTCCAGCGCCAATTGCTCGGGCGTTTGCTGTGCCGTGGACGCAACGCCGGGCAGGGAGCCCATCCAGCGCGCCGGCTCGGCCATCCACTGCATCCAGATGCCCAGCACCAGCACGCACCACAGCAGCGCCAGCGGCAGATACCAGTGCAGCCGCAACTGCCACAGCAGGGGGCAGCGCATCAGCACCCATTGGTCCCAGCGGTTCGTCATATCGGAAAAACGTGGCATGGCTCAGTCCCTCACGAACAGGCGGCGGGTGGATGCGGTGATGTCGCGGAAATAGCGCACGGGCATCTCTGCCTGCACGGCCTGCGCCAGGAACTGCGCTGCCGTGAAGGGCACGTGAAAGCTCACGATGTGGGTCTGGCCGCTGAGCTGGTGCGTATGGGATGGCAGCCGGTCCAGCCAGGGTTTCAGTTGCGCCATGGCCCAGCCGGTCTCGAACTCGATGGCGCAGCCTTGCATGGCGGCAAAGCTCTGCTGAACGCTGCGCGGCTGGCCTTGCTCCAGGAACAGCACCTGGTCGGCCACCTTTTCCACCTCGTACAGCTGCTGTGAACTCAGCACCAGGGCCATGGGTTGCCAGGGCGAGCGCGCCAGCGACTGCAGATCGGTCAGCAGGGTCTGCTGGGCGTTGATGTCCAGGTTGGCCAGCGGCTCGTCCAGCAGCAGCACGCGCGGCCGGCACAGCAGGGCGCGCGCCAGCTCGAAGCGCATCTTGTAGCCCGAGGACAGCTGTTTCCACTGGTGGCCCCGGAAGGCGCGCAGCCCCAGCTGCGCGATGACCAGCTGTACCAGGCAGATGTTGCGTGGGCCCACGGCACCATGGCTGCGCGCGGCGAATTGCAGATGGTCCATCAGGCGCCCGCTCCAGACGGCCGGGCGCTGGGGGATATAAGCGAGCTGGGTGCGCAGCAGGTAGGCATCGGCGGCAGGAACGCCCCAGTCCAGCTGCCCCGCGTCGGGCGCCAGATCGGCGGCCAGCAGGCGCAGCAAGGTGGTCTTGCCGTTGCCGTTCTCGCCCACCAGTCCCAGGATGGTGCCGGGCTCCACGGCCACATCCACCGGCCCCAGCGCAAAGCCGCCGCGCCGGTAGCGCTTGACCAGTTGCCGTCCCTGTACACGGTACGCGCGGTGCTCAGGGTGCGCGCGGGAAGATGCGGAATCGGCCTGCAGCGCCTGGCCCGGGGCATGGGCGGCATGCAGGGCATCGAAGGCCTGCTGCACCAGCGCGCGGCGGGGCTCTGCGCCGGAATCGGCAGCGAGGCCATCCCAGGCGTCCAGCGCAGTCAGCAGGCTCTGCTGCACGGCGGTTTCGGCCGGCAGGGCGGCGTCTATGAGTGCACGCCAGACCCCATGCCATTGCTGGCTGGCGATCGCCTGTTCCACGGATTGCGCCCAGGCCGCCACGGTGGCCTGCGGGCGCGCGGGTGGTCGTGCCGATTCGATGCTCGATTCCATGAAGCCCTCCCTTTTTTCTGTGCTGCGCGGTGCGGCCATCCGGGGAGCCGGACAGTGCGATTCCCGGCGCGCGACGAGTCTATGCGATCCCGCTATGCTGTACTTCCCGCGACGGACGACAGGGCCCGCACAGGCCCTGCGGATGCGCTTCAACGGTGTTGCACCATGTCCGGTTCCTTACAGACATCTCCGCTTCTTCCCGCCGTGGCCTGGCAGGGCCTGCGCCAGGTCCATGTGCTGCAAAGCCTGTCCGACGAGCGCCTGGCCGAACTGGCCGCGCAATGCCGCTGGCAGCATCTGGCGCTGCACCAGACGCTGGAGGGCGCATACACCGATCAGCGTCTCTACATGCTCGTGCAGGGCGGCTTGCGCGTCAGCAGCTATGCCCCAAACGGGCGCGGGCTCACGCTGGGCGAGATTGCACAGGGCGTGTTCTTCGGCGGTCTGCCGCAGCAGCAGGCGGGCTGCACGGCCATGCCCCTGGTGGTGGAGGCAGGCGTCCCCAGCCTGATTGCCTCGCTGGCCCATGAGGATGTGGAAGCCCTGCTCATGAACGAGCCCCAGGTCCTGCGCGCCTTCATCGGCCGGCTCAGCGACCTGGCCGTGGCGCTGGCGCGCCGCATGGTGGATCTGGGAACGCTGTCGGTGCGCAGCCGCCTGCATACCCAGTTGCTGGAACGTGCCGAGCGCGCGGGCATCGACCAGGGGCAGGCCCTGCTGGCGCCCGCACCCCGGCAGACCGACCTGGCCCTGATGCTGGGCTCCAGCCGCGAGGAAGTGGCGCGCGAGATGTCGCGCCTGGTGCGCCTGGGCCTGCTGCGGCGCGAAGGCCGCAACCTGCGCATCTGCCATGTCGAAGGCCTGCGCGTGCTGCTCGAGGAAGCGCGCTGAGCCTTGTCTGCCGCGGCTGTTTCAAGCCGCGAAAAACACTGTTTCTAGAACGCGTGAATTCGCCTTCTTTCGAGGGGAACACGGGTGAAAAGGCAGCGGGCCGCCCGGGCCGGATGCGAAAACACGTGAGAAAACGCACAGACGAAGAATGCTGCAGCGCCGCATAGTACGTCCATGCCGTGAGGAAATGAATGCCGAGCGGCCTTTTGAAAGGATCTGACATGCGTACCCTCTCCGCTGCACTGGCCGCCCTGACCCTGGGCCTCGCCGGCACTGCAATGGCCCAAGAAGCCGTTTCCCCCTCGTCCTCCGCCACCGCAGGCCTGAGCCGCGCCGAAGTGCTCGCCGACCTCGAAATGTGGCACCAGGCGGGCATGACCTACCTGCCCTCGCCTTCGGCAGACCGCGACATCAGCTACAACTCGGCCGAATACCAGCGCGGCCTGGCCCGCTACCAGCAACTGCGCAGCGGCCCCGCCTACCGTGAGGCCGTGGCCCGCCTGGAAGGCCAGCACACCGTCACGCAGAAGTGATGTGAATGGATATGGGTCCGGCCTGGTGCCGGGCCTGTTGGTGGAAAGCGTCCTTTCGGGATGCTTGGTTTGGCGCCCTTCGGGGCGCTTTTTTGTTTCCCTCGCTCTACACTGGGCGGCCCCGTGTCAGTGGCTGCTATCGATAGCGAAGCTGCTGATGCAAGTACAGCATGCGTTGACGGCCGTTTTGTGAAGTTTCTGATCGATTTTCCCAACCCCCATGACGGTTCGGCCGCCCGGCTGCGCCATGGCTTCGGGCCGCCGCTGCGCAGCCTGGCCGCCCATGCGCCCGAGCAGGTGCGCGGTGTGCTTGACGCCGTGCAGCAGGCTGCCCAGGCCGGCCTGTGGTGCCTGGGCTGGGTGCGCTACGAGGCGGCGGCGGCGTTTGACGCGGCCTACGCCGGCGCCCTGCATGCCACGCCGCCAGGCGAGCCGCTGGCCTGGTTTGCCGTCTTCGACGGCCCCCGGCCCTGGCCTGAAGACGCGGACGCGGTCGAGACCGGCCCTCAGGTGCAATCTCAGGTGCAATCTCAGGTGCAATGGCAGCCCGGCCTGGAGCGAGCCGATTTCGATGCCGCCATTGCGCGCATCCACGAGGCGATTGCGGCCGGTGACTGCTATCAGATCAATTACACGGCCCAGTTCATGGGCCGGCTGCTGGGCGACATCCCATCGCTGTTCGCCGCGCTGCGACGTGCCCAGCCCGGCGGCTACGTGGCCTGCATGGACAGCGGCGACGAGCAGGTGCTGTCTGTCTCGCCCGAGCTGTTCTTCGACTGGGATGGCGAGCGCATCCTCACGCGCCCCATGAAGGGCACGGCGCCCCGTGGCGCCACGCCTGCACAGGACGAGGCGAATGTCCAGGCCATGCGGTCCTCGCCCAAGGAGCGGGCCGAGAACGTGATGATCGTGGACCTGCTGCGCAACGATGTCTCGCGCATTGCCGAGCCTTTCAGCGTCCAGGTGCCGCGCCTGTTCCATGCCGAACCCCTGCCCACCGTGTGGCAGATGACGTCCGACGTGCAGGCGCGCACGCGGCCCGGCACGGGCCTGGCGGACGTGTTTGCGGCACTGTTTCCCTGCGGCTCCATCACGGGCGCGCCCAAGCGCCAGGCCATGCGGCTCATCCACGAGCTGGAATCGGGTCCGCGCGGCGTGTACTGCGGCGCCGTGGGCGTGGTGCGGCCCGGCATCGCCGCGGGGCGCGTGCACGCCACCTTCAATGTGCCCATACGCACGGTGGTGGCGCGTGGCACGGAACTGCGCTGCGGCATCGGCAGCGGCATCACCTCGGGCGCCGAGGCGCCTGCCGAATGGCAGGAATGGCGCCACAAGAGGGCTTTTCTGGACAAGGTGTGAAAGGGCTTGCAGCCATGGCGGATACGGACTTGGATTTCGACATTCTGGAAACCCTGGCCCTGCGGGATGGCGGTTTCATCCACCTTCAGCGCCATGTGACGCGCATGCAGGACGCGGCGCGGCATTTCGGCCGGCCCTGCACGGATGCCGTGCTGGAGCAGGCATTGCAGCAGCTGCGCCAGGCGCACGCCAGCGGCCACTGGCGCGTGCGCCTGGCGCTGGATGCCACGGGGCGGATACAGACCCAGGCGGCGCCGCTGGCGCCTTCCGCCACGCCTGTTCGGCTGGCGCTGGCCGACCGGCCCATCGCCAATGCGGTGGCGCGTGGCGACTGGGTGCGCTTCAAGACCTCGCGCCGCGCGCACTACGACAGCCTGCAGCCCACCGATGCCTCGGTGTTCGACACCGTGCTCCACAACGAGGACGGCGAGATCACCGAGGGTACGCGCGGCAACATCGCCGTGCTGCTGGCGGGCCGGTGGGTGACCCCGCCGCTGTCCAGCGGCCTGCTGCCCGGCGTGGGCCGCGCGGTGGCGCTGGACGAGGGCCGCGTGGTGGAGCACCCGGTACGGCTGGACGACCTGCCGCGCGTGCAGGCCTGGGCCTTCGTCAACAGCCTGCGCGGCTGGCTGCCGGCGGTTCTGCGCTGAATTGCAGGCCAGGGCCACGGGCGGAACTCATGGTTTTCAGGGATGGATTCCACAAGGCAATGTCAGACAATCGGTGAATATTGTTGAGCAATATCATTTTGATTGTTGGCTGATGCCTGCCTCCTCTGAGATCGATCCATGCATGAATTCCGTATTTCCCGCCGCGCGCTGATCAGCGCCGCGGCTGTCCTGGCGGCGGGCCCGCTGTGCGCCCAGACCACCTATCCCAACAAGCCCATTCGCGTCGTCGTCGGCTACGCGGCAGGCGGCTCGGTCGACCTGGTGGGGCGCGTGGTGGGTGACATCCTGGCCAAGCACCTCAATGCGACCGTCGTGGTCGACAACGTGCCCGGTGCCGCCGGCGTGGTGGGCGCGCAGCGCGTGGTCGGTGCCAAGGCCGACGGCTATACCCTGCTCGCAGGCTCCAGCAACGAATTGGCGGGCACGAAGTTCGTCAACGCCGCGCAGAAGTACGATCCGGCCACGGACCTGACCGGCATCGCGCTGACCGGCGTGCTGCCCAACCTGTGGGTGGCCGGCACCAAGATGCCGGCCAGGACCATCGACGAGTTCATCGCCCTGGCCAAGGCCCATCCCGGCAAGTACAGCTACGGCAGCCCGGGCATCGGGTCCACGCCGCATTTCTCGGGCGAGCTGATCAAGAAGATGGCCGGGGTGGACATCGTCCATGTGCCCTACAAGGGCTCGGCCGCGATGACCAGCGACCTGGCGGGCGGCAACCTGGACTTCGCCATCGTCTCTCCCTCGGTGGCGGCTCCGTTCATCCAGAGCGGCAAGATCAAGGCCCTGGGCGTGACCACGGCCCACCGCATCGCCATGATGAAGGACGTGCCCGCACTGGGCGAGAACGCAGCGCTCAAGGGCTACGCGCTGAGCGGCTGGTTCGGGCTGGCGGGTCCCAAGGACCTGCCTGCCGATGTGGTGGCCAGTCTGCAGAAGGCCTTGAAGGCGGGCCTGGCCGATCCGGCGATGCGCGCGCGCCTGGAAGGGGCGGGCATCATTGCCCCCACGGGCGACGAAAACCTGGCCCAGATCATCCGTACCGACATGGGCAAGTACGCCGAACTGGTCAAGTTCGCCAGGATCACGCCGGAAAACTGAAGCACGGCCGGCTGCCATGAAAAACGCCTCGTTCCCCGAGGCGTTTTTTCATTCGGGCCTGTGCCGGGCATGCAGGGCCAGCAGCCCCTCGAGCGCATCGCGCAGCGGCTGCAGAGACGGGCCGGCAGGCGCCAGCCGTTGCAGCGCGCAGGCCGCTGCCTCCAGCGTGGACAGCTGGCCCGGCGCATGGGCCTTGCGCAGGGCGCCGTAGCGCGAGGCGGGCAGGTCGCCCTGCAGTGCCAGGCGCGGCAGGGCCTGCAGACCGGGGTTGAGGTAGAGCATCTTGCGGCTCTTGCGCCAGGTGGCGTCCAGCACCACCAGGCGCAGGTCCTCGGGGCATGGCGCGGGCTGCGGCCAGGGCGCTTGCTTGGCCAGGCCCAGCTGGTCGCCGTGCGGTGTTTCCGGATAGAGCAGTACGGCCTGTCGCGGGGCGTCGCCCGACTGCCAGGGCGCGTGCAGCAGTGCCTGCAACTGCGCTGGCTCGAAGGCCTCGCCCACCGCCAGGCGGCTGGCGGGCAGGCACAGGTGCAGCAGCCGGCCCGTGCCCTTGGCCTGCAGTTCTTCCTCGGGATGCTGGAGCACCAGCAGCTGCACCGCATGCGGCACCGGCTGCACCAGGGGGCACAGGCAGGTGCGCTCAGGGCGCAGGCATTGCGCGCAGCGTGCGCGGGTGCTCACGGCGGACAAGGCCCGGCGCCTGCCTTACAGGCGACCCTTGTAGTAGCTGGGCTTGTCCATGTCGGCGATTTCCACGCTGAGCTGGACCATCATGCCGGCCGGCTGGGGCGTGAGGCGGCGCAGCACCGCGGCAATGCCTTCGGACAGTTCCTTCTTGGCCGTGTCGGTACGGCCCGCCAGCAGGCGCAGCTGCACGTGGACGAAGCCGCGGTTGGCCGGTGCCGAGCCGATCTCGAACTGGCTGACCGGCAGCAGGCGGGCCTTGACGTCGGCCTCGTCCAGGATGCTGGGGTGGCCGCAGACGAAGGCGTTGAGTTCGGTCAGCAGTTGCTGGCCGGGCAGGCCGGCGAGGTTGTCGGTGTATTCGACGTAGAGATGGGGCATGGATGTCTCCGTTCCGGTGGTGAAGAGGGATTCAGGGCAGGGGTGGGGCCAGGCGCGAGACCTCGTCCAGCGCCGTCAGCAGCAGCTGCACGTCGATGCGCGTGTGGGAGGCCGACAGCGCGATGCGCAGCCGCGCCGTGCCTTCGGGCACGGTGGGCGGGCGGATGGCGGGCACCCACAGGCCGCGCTCGCGCAGGCCTTCCATCACGGCCAGGGCCGTGGCGTTGGAGCCTATGACCAGGGCCTGCACGGCGGTGCGCGAAGGCAGCAACTGCCAGCCCGTGCGCGCCAGCAGCGGCGTGAGGCCGGCGCGCAGCTCGGCAATGCGTTCGGCCAGGGACTCGCGGCGCTCGTCCTCGGCCTCGATCAGGGCCACGCTGGCCTGCAGCGCGCTGGCCAGCATGGGCGGCGCGGCGGTGGCGAAGATGTAGCTGCGCGTCTTTTGCAGCAGCCACTCGACCAGCATGTCGCTGCCTGCGACAAAGGCACCGGCCACGCCAGCGGCCTTGCCCAGGGTGGCCATGTAGAGCACGCGGGGCGAGGCGTTTGCGCCCGTCAGTCCCGCCTCGGCCAGGCTGCCCCGGCCCTGGGGGCCCAGCACGCCGAAACCATGCGCGTCGTCGAGCAGCAGCAGTGCGTCGTACTGCTCGCACAGCGCCAGCAGGCCGCGGATGTCGGCCACATTGCCGTCCATGCTGAACACGGCATCGCTGATGACCAGCTTGCGGCGGGCCGTGCTGGCGGCCAGTTGCGCGGCCAGGTCGCCCAGGTCGGCATGGGCATAGCGGTGGACCTGGGCGCGCGACAGGCGGGCGCCGTCGATCAGGCAGGCGTGGTTGAGCGCATCGGAGAACAGGGCATCGCCCGCGCCCACCAGGGCCGGCACGATGCCGGCATTGGTGGCGTAGCCCGCATAGAAGTAGAGCGCGCGCGGCAGTTGCACGAAGTGCGCCAGCTGTTCCTCCAGCGCGGCGTTGGCCGTGCTGTGGCCGCTGACCAGGGGCGAGCCGCCCGAGCCGACGCCAAAGGCCTGGGCGCCCGCGCAGGCGGCGCGCACCAGGGTGGGGTGGCCGGCCAGGCCCAGGTAGTCATTGCTGCAAAAGGCCAGCATGGGGTGGCCGTCCACCTCCATGTGGGCGCCGCTGGCGGCGCCCTGCAGCGGCGCCGTGGCGCGGCGGCGGCGGCGCAGGTGGGCCGCGTCGAGCTCGGCGATGCGCGCGGGGATGTCGTCCAGCCAGGAGCCGCTCATTGCCATTGCTCCGGCAGGGTATAGGTGGTGGCGCGCGGGTCGGGGTGCTGCTGGAAGGGGATATCGGCCAGCAGCGGCGCCTGCAGTTGCCGGTCCAGGTGCTGGCGCAGCCAGGCCATGTTTTCCTCGGGCACCAGCATGGCGGGGTCCACGCGGCTGGCAATCCAGCCGGCCAGGCGCAGGCCGCGTGCGCGGATGGCCTCGGCCGTGAGGGCGGCGTGGTTCAGGCAGCCCAGCCGCAGGCCCACGACCATGACCACGGGCAGGTCCAGCGCGCAGGCCAGGTCGGCGCCCGAGAGCTGGTCGGACAGCGGCACGAGAAAGCCGCCCGCGCCTTCCACCACCACGGCGTCGGCCTGTTCGGCCAGGCGCCGGTAGCTGTCCACGATGTGTGCGATCTCTATGGAGCGGCCCGCGCGCTGCGCGGCGATGTGCGGCGACATGGGATCAGGCAGCAGCACGGGGTTGTCCAGTTCGGGCGGCACGGCCAGGGTGGAGGCGGCGCGCAGCGCCAGCGTGTCCTCGTTGGCCCAGCCGCCCTGGCCGTCGGGCTCGGCGCCTGCGGCCACGGCCTTCATGCCCACCACGCGGGCATGGTGGCGGGCCAGCGCATGCAGCAGCCCGCAGGAGGCCAGGGTCTTGCCCACGCCCGTGTCGGTGCCGGTGACAAAGCAGCCAATGGTGCGGTGGGCGTTCACGAATGGTTCTCCTGGGCCAGGGTGTCTTCAAGGGCGGCCAGCGCGCTGGCGGCCAGGTGCTGCACGGCCTCTTCGTCCAGCAAATAGGGCGGCATGGCGTAGAGGGTGTTGCTGATAGGGCGCAGCAGCAGCCCGCGCTCCAGTGCGGCTGCGCTGTAGCGGCGCGAGAAGTCGGGCAGGGAGGTCTGCACATCCCAGGCCCAGATCATTCCCTGGCGCCGTGCGTGGCGCACGCGGGCGTGCTGGTTCAAAGGGGCGAAGGCGCCGTCAAGCCTTTGCGCCAGCGCGAGGTTGGCGTTGATGGCATCGGTCTGCTCGAACAGCTCCAGCGTGGCCAGGGCCGCGCGGCAGGCCAGCGGGTTGCCGGTGTACGAGTGCGAGTGCAGGAAGCCGCGCGCCACGGAATCGTCGTAGAAGGCGGCGTAGACGGTCTCGGTGGTCAGCACGGCCGACAGGGCCAGCGTGCCGCCCGTCAGGCCCTTGGACAGGCAGATGAAGTCCGGCCGTATGCCGGCCTGCTGGTGGGCGAACATGCTGCCCGTGCGGCCGAAGCCCACGGCGATCTCGTCCACCACCAGGTGCACCTCGTAGCGGTCGCACAGGGCGCGCGCCAGGCGCAGGTACTCGGGGTCGTGCATGGCCATGCCGGCCGCGCACTGCACCAGCGGCTCGACGATGAGGGCGGCCGTCGTCTCGTGGTGCTGCTCCAGCCACTGGCGCAGGCCTTCGGCGGCGCGCCGTGCCACATCGACCGGGCTTTCGCCGCCTTGCGCGCCGCGTGCATCGGGGCTGGGCACGGTGTCGGCCAGGCGCACCAGGGGGGCATAGGCTTCGCGGAAGATGGGAATATCGGTCACGGCCAGCGCGCCCACGGTTTCGCCGTGGTAGCCGCCGGCCAGGCCGGCAAAACGGCTCTTGGCGGGGCGGCCCAGGTTGCGCCAGTAGTGCGCGCTCATCTTGAGGGCGATCTCGGTGGCCGATGCGCCGTCGCTGCCGTAGAAGGCGTGGCCCAGGCCGGTGAGCGTGGCCAGTCGTTCGGACAGCTCCACCACGGGCGCGTGCGTGAAGCCGGCCAGCATCACATGGTCCAGCCGGGCGAGCTGGTCGGTGAGCGCGGCCTGGATGTGCGGATGGCTGTGGCCGAAGAGGTTGACCCACCAGGAGCTGACGCCATCCAGGTAGCGGCGTCCTTCGGTGTCGTGGAGCCAGGGCCCCTGGGCGCGCGCGATGGCGATGGGGGGCGCGGCCTCGTGCCGCTTCATCTGGGTGCAGGGGTGCCACACAGCCGCAAGGCTGCGGGCGGCAAGCGATTGAGTCATCGCGCGATTGTCACACCGCAGCGCAGCTCACAGCTGCTGCGTGGGCACGTGGTGGCGCAGCTCGACCTGGCGGTTGGCATCGTCCACGAAGACCAGCTGGGGCCGGTGCTCGGCCACGTCGGTCTCATGGACCTGGGCAAAGGACGCAATGATCAGCAGATCACCCACGGCAGCACGGCGCGCGGCCGAGCCGTTGACCGAGATCATGCCGCTGCCGCGCTGGCCCTTGATGGCATAGGTGACGAAGCGCTCGCCGTTGTCGATGTTCCAGATGTGCACCTGCTCGTTCTCGACGATGTTGGCGGCGTCCAGCAGGTCCTCGTCGATCGCGCAGGAGCCTTCATAGTGCAGCTCGCATTGCGTGGTCTTGACGCGGTGGATCTTGGATTTGAGCAGGGTGCGGAACATGTTTTGTCTCTCGAGGGGGCGCTTGGGCGCGATCTTGACGGTGGCGGGGACTGGCAAAAAAAGCCACCAAGTCTATCTGCGAACCGCCAAACCCATGATGGCCGTGGAGTTGCTCTTCGGGGGCGGCTCTCTGGCAGGTCTGGCTTGAGGTCAGCCCAGATCCAGCACGCAGCCATCGCCGATGCTGTCGCGCCATACGCGGATGCGGCTGGGAGCGGGCTGCAGGTCGGCCAGGGAATCGGCAATGAACAGGCACAGGTTTTCCAGCGTGGGCTTGCCCAGGCCGGGGATTTCGTCGAGGAAGCGGTGGTCCAGCGCGTCGCCCAGGGTCTTCAGGCGCGAGCGCAGGTAGCCCAGGTCGATCACCATGCCGTTGTCCGGGTTGCGCGGGCCGGTGACGCTGACTTCGGCGTAGTAGGTGTGGCCGTGGATGCGGCGGCTGCTCTCGGTCTCGATGGCACGCTCCAGCGTGTGGGCGGCGTCGAAGAAAAAGCGCTGGTGAACGGTGAACTGCATGGCAAAAATCAGCGGATGCCGGTGAGCTTGTGGGTCTGCAGGCTCAGGCGCCAGGCCGGGTGCTGCAGGCATTGCGCTATGCAGGCGGCCGTGTTGTCGGCCTGCAGGACGTTGTCCATGGGCTGCAGGAAATAGTGGTCGAAACGGGTGCCGGCCTCGATGGCCTGCAGATCGAAGCCGGGCTGCGGCCAGACCAGCTTGAGCTCCTGGCCGCTGCGCTGCACCCAGTCGGCGCCCGCCTTGGGGCTGATGCACAGCCAGTCGATGCCCTCGGGCGCGGCCACAGTGCCATTGCTTTCCACGGAAATGCGAAAGCCGCGCGCATGCAGGGCCGCGATCAGGGGCTCGTCCACCTGCAGCAGGGGCTCCCCCCCGGTCAGCACCACCATGCGGTGCCGGCTGTCGCCGGCCGGCCACTGGGACAGGATGCGTTCTGCCAGGGCGTCGGCCGTGGCGAACTTGCCGCCCAGCGTGCCGTCGGTGCCCACGAAGTCGGTGTCGCAGAACTGGCAGATGGCGCTGGCGCGGTCCTGCTCGCGGCCGGTCCAGAGGTTGCAGCCTGCAAAGCGGCAGAACACGGCCGGCGTGCCGGCCTGGCCGCCCTCGCCCTGCAGGGTGTAGAAAATTTCTTTGACGCTGTAAGTCATGGTGCATGGAGGCCGGTGGTGCCGGCCTGTCGGTGTGCGCGTGCCTGTGTCCGTGCCCGCTAGACGGGCGTATAGGCCAGGCGCACGTAGATGGGCGCAAAGGCTTCGGCCTGGGTGATCTCGATCAGCGTTTCCTTGGCCAGCTCCAGCAGGGCGATGAAGGTCACGACCAGCACGGTCGATCCCTTCTCTGGCTGGAACAGGGTCTCGAACTCGACGAAGCGCCGGCCCTGCAGGGCCTTGAGCACCTGGCTCATGTACTCGCGCACCGAGAGTTCCTCGCGCGTGATCTTGTGGCTTTGCACAAGCTTGGCACGCTTGAGAATGTCGCGCCAGGCCGATTGCAGCTCGGCCACGTCCACATCGGGGAAACGCGGCTGCAGGTTCTGCTCGATATGGACCTGGGCCCGGAGGAAGTCGCGCCCGTAGTGCGGCACCTGGCCCAGCTGTTGGGCAGCGAGCTTGATCTGCTCGTACTCCAGCAGGCGGCGCACCAGTTCGGCGCGCGGGTCCTCGGCTTCCTCGCCATCGTCCTGCTTCTTGGGCGGCAGCAGCATGCGCGACTTGATCTCGATGAGCATGGCCGCCATCAGCAGGTACTCGGCCGCCAGCTCGAGGTTGCGGCTGCGGATTTCGTCGACATAGCGCATGTACTGGCGCGTCACGTCCAGCATGGGAATGTCGAGGATGTTGAAGTTCTGCTTGCGGATCAGGTACAGCAACAGGTCCAGCGGCCCTTCGAAGGCTTCGAGGAAGACCTCCAGCGCATCGGGTGGGATGTACAGGTCCTGCGGCAGGGCGAACAGCGGCTCGCCGTACAGGCGCGCCAAAGCCACCTGGTCGATCACGACCGGTGAATCGTCGCCAGGAGCGGGGGATGCGGCGCCGGCGCCCGCAGGCGCCAGTGCGGACTCAGCCTCGGCCATGCCTTGCTGCGCAGGCATCAGCTGCATGCGCACGGTGCCACAGCGAAACAGGCTGATGTGTCATTGCAGCCGAAATCAGGAGTTCGTCTGGTAGACGTAGGGTTTCTGGTCCACGCGGCCGGCGCGCAGGTCTTCCCAGACTTCGTGGTTCACGTCCTTGTCCCACAGCAGCGAGCGGCCGGCCAGCTGCTGGCTGGGCAGCTCGGGCTTTTGCTTCTTCAGCTCGTTGATGAAGTTCGTGGCGTCGGAACGGTAATCGGGGCGGCGAAAGAATGACATAGACTGATAACCTCTTGAATCGCGTGATTTTACCGGGACACCGCCGATGAACCTAGTCTCCCGTCTTCTGGGGGTTGCCGTGGCCGTGATGGGCATGCTCTCGCTGCCCGGCTGCGATCCCCAAAACATCAAGGAACTCGAAGAAGGCCTGTCCACCGAGGCCGACGTCCGCGCCCGCTTTGGCGAGCCCGAACGCATCTGGACCGAGCCCGACGGCTCGCGCACCTTCGAGTACAACCGCCAGCCCGCCGGCAGCCGCAACTACATGATCACCATCGGCACCGATGGCCGCATGAGCGCGCTGCGCCAGGTGCTGGCGCCGCACAACTTCGAGAAAATCCGCCCCGGCATGGACGAGGAGCAGGTGCGCCGCATGCTGGGCAAGCCTGCCAAGGTCACCACCTACCAGCTCAAGCAGGAAACCGACTGGGACTGGAACTACATCGATCCCCCCACGCGCGACATGGAGTTCACCGTGACCTTCGGCCCCGACGGCCGCGTGCTGCGCAGCGCCGGCCGCGAGAAACTGCACGGCGGCGCCTGACAGCAGGCCCTTGCAAGTTCCTGCAAGCATCCTGCGATGCGCTGTACCCTGCACGCCACAGCGCGCCGGGGCAACAATCTCTAGAATCCGGGTTTGTACCTATGACACCCCATGGGTACGGTGAAGGCCCCGAACCGGGGCCTTTGCGACGATAGATCTGTCATCACCCCGACAATGTCCACGCCTTCCCTACCCGCTGCCGCGCCCGCTGCGCCTGTCCCGGCCACCGCTTCGCTGCGCCATGGCCTCTTCGAGGATGTCCAGGCCCTCTTCACCGGAACCCTGTTCGTGGGCATCGCCATGATGATGTTCGCCCAGGCGGGGCTTTTGACGGGAAGCACGGCGGGCCTGGCCTTCGTGCTGCACTACGCCACGGGCTGGCCGTTCGGCCTGGTCTTCTTCGCGATCAACATTCCGTTCTACTGGTTTGCCTGGACGCGCGTGGGCCGCACCTTCACGGTCAAGACCTTCATCTGCGTGGGCGCGCTGTCGCTGATCACCGAAATGGGGCCGCGCCTCATCCACATCGACTACCTGCACCCGGCCTTTGCCGCCATTGCGGGCGGCCTGCTCATGGGCTCGGGCCTGCTGTTCCTGGCGCGCCACCGCTCCAGCCTGGGCGGCGCCACCATTGCCTCGCTCTATCTGCAGGACCGCTACGGCATCCGCGCCGGCAAGGTGCAGATGGCCATCGACTGCTGCGTGGTGCTGCTGGCGCTGTGGGTCGTGCCCTTCGAGCGCGTGGCCTGGTCGGTGCTGGCGGCCGTGGTCATGGGCGTGTTCCTGGCCGTGAGCCACCGGCCCGGGCGCTACGCGGGGCAGTAGCCTCAGGGCGTCAAAGGCTGCCCATCGGGCGTGCGGTAGCGGACCGTGATGCCGCTGTTGTCTGCGGCTGCCCCGTCATCGCTCATCGCATCGACGGCCTTGCCCACTCCCTTGCCGACGATCTTGACCGTGCCCACGGCCGCATCCGCGGCCAGCCCCACGGCAGATGCCGTGACGCTGACCGCCGTGGCGGTCACGGCCACCACGGTGCAGCCGGACAGCAGGGCGGTGGCGCACAGGCAAAGAAAAGCCCCCAGGGCCGGGGACCGTGAGGGCTTGCGGGACTTTGCAGACTTCATGATTGTCGTCCAACACACTGTGCGCAATCTTTGAAACCGGCAGAGCCTAAGTCAGGGACGCCGAGGAAGGGCCGCCCCGCACCGAGGGTGTCGCCGGGTGCCCGTATGCCCCCCTTCAGGGGGAAGGCGCGAAGCGACTCAGGGGGCATTTCAATGTATACGCATGCCAGGTGTGGCACCGGGGAAGGGCTCCAGCACGTAGATGCCGGGGTTGGCCTTCTCATCGGCGTGGCTGGCTGCCAGCACCATGCCTTCGGAGATGCCGAACTTCATCTTGCGCGGCGCCAGGTTGGCCACCATCACGGTGAGCTTGCCCTGCAGCTGCTCGGGCTGGTACATGCTGGAGATGCCGGAGAACACGTTGCGTGTCTTGCCTTCGCCCACGTCCAGCGTGAGCTGCAGCAGCTTGGTCGAGCCTTCCACGGGCTTGCATTCCACGATCTTGGCGATGCGCAGGTCCACCTTGGCGAAGTCGTCGATGCTGATGGTTTCGGCAATCTCCTCGCCGCCGGGCAGGACCTTCTCGACCACGGGCTCGGGGGCCTCGAACAGGGCCTCCAGCTGCTTGACGTCCACGCGCTGCATCAGGTGCTTGTACAGGCCGATGGCATGGCCGGCGCCCAGCAGGCTCTGTGCGTCGGCGAACTGCAGCGGCGCCACGTTCAGGAAGCCTTCCACCTGTTCGGCCACGGCCGGCAGGATGGGCTTCAGGTAGATGGTCAGCAGGCGGAAGGCCTCGATGCAGGTGGTGCACACGTCCTGCAGGCGGGCGTCCATGCCTTCCTGCTTGGCCAGCTCCCAGGGCTTGTTGGCATCCACGTATTCGTTGACGCGGTCGCACAGCTGCATGATTTCGCGCACGGCGCGGGCCGTGTCGCGGTTCTCGAAGGCCTGGACAACGGCCTCGCTCTGGCCGCGCAACTGGGCCAGCAGGGCCTGGCCGTCTTCGCTGACCGTGCCCAGTTGGCCGCCGAAGCGCTTGGCGATGAAGCCGGCCGCGCGCGAGGCGATGTTCACGTACTTGCCGATCAGGTCAGAATTGACGCGGGCCATGAAGTCATCGGGGTTGAAGTCGATGTCTTCATTCTTGCCGTTGAGCTTGGCGCCCAGGTAGTAGCGCAGCCACTCGGGGTTCATCTGCAGGCCCAGGTACTTGAGCGGGTCCAGGCCGGTGCCGCGGCTCTTGCTCATCTTCTCGCCGTTGTTCACGGTCATGAAGCCGTGCACGCAGATCTTGGTGGGCGTCTTGCGGCCGCTGAACTTCAGCATGGCGGGCCAGAACAGCGTGTGGAAGGTGATGATGTCCTTGCCGATGAAGTGGTACTGCTCCAGCGTGGGGTCGGCCATGTAGGCCTCGTAGTCCTCGCCACGGCGGTCCAGCAGGTTCTTGAGCGAGGCCAGGTAGCCCACGGGCGCGTCCAGCCAGACGTAGAAGTACTTGCCCGGCGCATCGGGGATCTCGATGCCGAAGTAGGGCGCGTCGCGCGAGATGTCCCAGTCGCCCAGGCCCTCGCTGGTCGTGCCGTCCGGGTTGGTGCGCACGCCGAACCATTCCTTGATCTTGTTGGCCACCTCGGGCTGCACATGCTGGCCGTCCTGGGTCCACTCGGTCAGGAACTCCACACAGCGCGGGTCCGACAGCTTGAAGAAGAAATGCTCCGAGCTCTTGAGCACGGGCTTGGCGCCGGACAGCGCCGAGTAGGGATTGATCAGGTCGGTGGGCGCGTAGACGGCGCTGCAGACCTCGCAGTTGTCGCCGTACTGGTCCTTGGCATGGCAGCGCGGGCATTCGCCCTTGATGAAGCGGTCGGGCAGGAACATGTTCTTCTCGGTGTCGAAGAACTGCTCGATGGTGCGCGTCTCGATGAAGCCGGCAGCCTTCAGGTCCCTGTAGATCTGCTGGGCCAGCGCGTGGTTCTCGGGCGCGTCGGTGTTGTGCCAGTTGTCGAAGGCGATGTGGAAGCCGTCCAGGTACTGCTTGCGGCCTGCGGCGATGTCGGCCACGAACTGCTGGGGCGTCTTGCCGGCCTTCTCGGCCGCAATCATGATGGGCGCGCCGTGGGCGTCATCGGCGCCCACGAAGTTGACCGCGTTGCCCTGCATTCGCTGCGCACGCACCCAGGTGTCGGCCTGGATGTATTCCATGATGTGGCCGATGTGGAAGTTGCCGTTGGCGTACGGCAGGGCGGTGGTGACGAAGAGTTTGCGTGCGGTCATGGATGGCGGCTTTCTCGGGGGAACCTGACATTCTAGAAGGGCTGGGCGGTTGTGGGGCGGCGATGGCTTTTCCGTGCAGGCGGACATACGGGGGAGTTGTTGCGGGCCTTCGCTGCGCCAGGCCTGTTGGCTGCAGGCGTCAGCTGGCGACCAGCGGGCGCTGCCAGCCCAGGAACTGCTCGATATCGCTGCGCCGCGCCAGCGCGTCGCGCCGGCCCAGGGCCATGAGTTCGCGGGTGAAGCTGCGCTCGAACAACAGGTAGCTGGCCAGGGCGGCGCCGCGCGGGTCGCTGGCGTCCTGGCGCACGCCCAGGGCACCCAGCAGGGTGCGCATGGGCAGCGGCAGCTGGCCCACATGGCGCGCGGCGATGGCGTCTATGCGTTCGGAGGGCGAGATGACCAGCAACTGCAGCGGGCGCAGCCGGCTGCGTTCGCGGTCGGCGGGCGGGATCAGGGCCAGGGTCTGGTTGATGCGCTCGGCGCGCTCCACGTCCAGGGACAGGGCGTCCAGGAAGATGCTCGACAGCGTGTGGCCCGCGATGTGGGCCAGCGACGGGTAGCTTGCGCCTTCCGGCGGCGGCCTGGCCGGCGGCTCGGTGCGCCGGCCCGCGCCCACGACGAGGATGCGCTCTGCGCCCAGGTGGATGGCGGGCGCCAGCGGCGCGGTCTGGCGCATGGAGCCGTCGCCGAAGTATTCGGTGGCGCCGTCCAGCGGCAGCGGCGTGGCCGGAAAGATGAAGGGGATGGCCGAGGAGGCCAGCAGGTGCGCGTGCGTGATCTGGGCGGCTGCGGCCTTGCGCTGGTTGCGCACCCAGGGCTGGAGCTGGTCCTGCGCCTGGCAGAAGGTCACGTGCTCGCTGGTGGTGTAGCTGGAGGCGGACACCGCCAGCGCGCGCAGGTGGCCGTCCGCGATCAATTGCGGCAGGCGCTCCAGCGGAACCAGGCCGCGCGACAGCAGCCGGCCCAGCGGCTGGTTGTCCAGCAGCGAGCGCGGGCGCATGCGGCCCCAGCGCGCCAGGGCCCAGCCCAGCGACAGCAGGGTCAGCCAGCGCGCGCCGCTGCGCAGCACGCTCAGCGAGTCGGACAGGTAGATGTCCTCGGGCCGCAGGTTGCGCCAGATGCGCGACATGCGGCGCACGGCCCGGTCGAAATGGTCGCTGCCGCAGGCCAGGGCCGCCGCGTTGATGGCGCCGGCCGAGGTGCCGACCAGGATGGGAAAGGGATTGGGGCCATGCTGCTGGCCGCAGGCGCGGCGTATCTCGGCAATGGCCTCCAGCACGCCGGCCTGGTAGGCGGCGCGGGCGCCGCCGCCGCTGAGCAGCAGTCCGGTGCTGGGAGGAGGGAGGCTGGAGTCGGGTGAGGGCGCGGCATCGGGCATGCCTGGAGTGTGCCGCGCGCCGGCCGTCATCAGATCGGGGGATGACCCCGAAGGGATCAGGCCTTGGCCAGCAGGGAGCCCAGGTCCTTGCCGGAGATCAGGGCGATGCCCTGCTGCTTGGCCCAGGCGGCTGCATTTTCGGCCGGCGGCTGCAGCGACAGGTAGCAGACCGTGGCCGCATCGCGCGCCTGGCCTGCGGCCAGCAGGGCGCGCAGCGGCTCCATGCCGTGCACGCCGGCCTTCCAGCGCTTGGCGCTGGCCACGGTGGTGCGGCCTTCGCGTTCCAGCACGAAGTCGGCGCCGTCCTTGTCGGACAGGCGGGTCACGGTGTAGCCCTCGGCCTGCCAGGCGCGATCGAGCCGATCGGCGAACTCGCGCCAGCTTTGCTGGGCGGCGATCTCCAGAGCCTGCTCCACCTTGGCGGGGCTGGGCGCGCGCAGCTGGCGCCAGGCGGCAACGCAGCCTATGCCGAAGAAGGGCAGGGCGGTGATGGCGGCGAACGGCGCGATGTCCTTGGGCAGCAGCGCCGTGGACACCAGGGTCACCAGCGCGGCCAGCGCGATGCTGATCCACCAGCGCGAGCGCAGCAGGATCGCGAACAGGGAGTTGTGGGCCATCTTGAATTTCACGGGGCGGATCTTTCGCGGAAAAAGGCGGGAACAGGGGCCACAAAGGCAGCAAGGCCCGCATTGTCTCGCGTGAGCGAGGGGATGGTGCCTTGGATAGACTATCCGGCTCTAGGAGTAATCAAAGCAATGGCAGTCACAGAACAAGCGCTCTTGGCCGCGCTCTCCAGCGTGCTCGACCCCCACACCGGCAAGGACTATGTGAGCACCCGCGCCCTGCGCAACCTGCAGGTCACGGGGGCCGACGTGGCCTTCGACGTGGAGATGGGCTATCCGGCGCAAAGCCTGGTGCCGGCGCTGCGCGGCCAGTTCGTCGCGGCGGCCAAGACCGTCGAGGGCGTGGGCAATGTCTCGGTCAACATCACGTCCAAGGTCGCCGCGCATGCGGTGCAGCGCGGCGTGCAGTTGCTGCCGGGCGTCAAGAACATCATCGCCATCTCGTCCGGCAAGGGCGGCGTGGGCAAGAGCACGACCACGGCCAACCTGGCGCTGGCGCTGGCCGCCGAGGGCGCGCGCGTGGGCATCCTGGACGCCGACATCTACGGCCCCAGCCAGCCCATGATGATGGGCATCTCCGGCCGTCCCGAAAGCCCCGACGGCAAGACCATGGAGCCCATGGAAAGCCATGGCGTGCAGGTCATGTCCATCGGCTTCCTGGTCAACAACGACCAGGCCATGATCTGGCGCGGCCCCATGGCCACGCAGGCGCTGGAGCAGATGCTGCGCCAGACCAACTGGAAGGATCTGGACTACCTGCTGGTGGACATGCCGCCCGGCACCGGCGACATCCAGCTGACGCTGGCCCAGCGCGTGCCCATGACGGGCGCCGTGGTCGTCACCACGCCCCAGGACATCGCGCTGATCGACGCCAAGAAGGGCGTGAAGATGTTCGAGAAGGTGGGCGTGCCCATCCTGGGCCTGGTCGAGAACATGGCGGCCCACGTCTGCACCAACTGCGGCCATGTGGAGCACATTTTCGGCGCCGAGGGCGGCAAGCAGATGGCGGCCGAGTACGGCATCGACTACCTGGGCGCCCTGCCCCTGTCGCTGCAGATCCGCCTGCAGGCCGACAGCGGCAAGCCCACCGTGGTGGCCGAGCCCGACAGCGAAGCCGCGCAGATCTACAAGAAGGTGGCGCGCGACCTGGCCGTGAAGGTGGCGCTCAAGGCACGCGATTTCACGAGCAAGTTCCCCACCATCACGGTGAGCCAGGGAACCTGACCCTTCTGGCGCTGCCGGCATGAACCTGCTGACCTCGATGCGGTATCTGGCGGCGCTCAACGAGCACCGCCATTTCGGCCGCGCGGCGCTGGCATGCCACATCACCCAGCCGGCGCTGTCCAATGCGCTGCGCGCGCTGGAGGAGGAGTTCGGCACGGTCATCGTGCGCCGGGGCCGCTCGTTCGCGGGCTTCACGCCCGAGGGCGATCAGGTGCTGGCCACGGCCCTGGCCATGCTGCGGGCCGAGGAAGGCCTGCGCCAGGAACTGAGCGCCGCCGCCGGCGCGCTGCGCGGGCAGCTGCGCATGGCGGCCGTGCCCACGGCCATGCCCATGCTCACGCGATTTGCGGCCCTGCTGCGCGAGCACCATCCGGGCATCACGCCCGTGGTGCTGTCCATGAGCTCGGCCGAGATCGAGAGCGGGCTCGAAGACCTATCGCTGGACCTGGCCCTGGGCTACAGCGCGCGCATGCCGCCGCGCGGCCCGCGCCTGCAGTCCTGGCATCAGTACGAGGAGCATTACTACCTGCTGTGCCGCGAGTGCCGCAATGGGCAGGGCGAGGGCCGGCCCTTTGCCTTTGGCGCCGACATCGCCTGGCGCGAAGTGGCCGGCATGCCGCTGTGCCTGCTCACGCCCGACATGCACAACCGCACGGTGATCGACGAGGCCTTCGCCGCCGTGGACATGGCCGTGCAGCCCGCCATGGAAACCAACTCCGTGCTGACCCTGGTGATGGCCGTGGCGCAAGGAACGGATGGCATGACCACCGTGCTGCCGGGCGCCATGGTGGCCACGGTGCGCCACATGCCGGGCCTGGTGGCCCGGCCGCTGCGCTCGCCCGAGCTGGTCACGCCCATAGGCTTCATGGCCCAGCAGGGCGTGGCGCCCACGCGCGCGCTGCAGGCGGCGCTGCAACTGCAGGACGACGCCGGTTGGCGTGCGCAGTGCCTGCGGCATGCGGGGGCGCTGGCGGGTTGAGCGCCCTTCGCTGGAAGCAGCGACCGGGAGTGCTGTCTGTTGGGTTTCTTCCGGCACAGGCAAGCATCGTTCAAAGGCCGTAATATCATTCATATCAGAGCGCTTGCATGCCGCAAGCACTCGTATGAGAATATTTTGATGGCAACTGCAACCAATCTTCCCGTTGATCGGGCCATCAAGGCACTGGGCCAGAGCATTGAACTGGCGCGGCGGCGGCGGGGGCTGTCGCAGGCCGATCTGGCATCCCGCATGGGCGTTTCGGTCAGCACCGTGCGCCGCCTGGAAGATGGCCACCCCGGAATTGCGCTTTCCTATCTGGCAAGTGCCCTGCAGGTCTTCGGTGAGTTGGAGAAATTGCGCCTGCTCCTGGACACCCCGACCGACTCCGTCGGATTGGCACTGATGGATGCGCAACTGCCTGCGCGCATCTACAGCAAACGCCGCAAGGCACCCAAGGCGTTCTGAAGGGCGAATGCGACATGGTGACGCGCTCCGCTGGAATGGTCCACAACATGAAGTCGGAACTGGACGTGTGCCTGGGCAAGGCGGGCACGGCCGTGGGCAGGCTGGTATTCGTGCGCAACGGCATGCGCATGTTCACCCAGTTCACCTACTTCCAGGACTGGCTGGGTCACAAGGATGCGTTCAACGTCTCCCCCGATCTCGCGCTCACGCCGATCTACCAGACGCGCAAACCAGAGACCCGGGAGGACTCCTTGTTCTTCCTTGCGCTGGGAGACACGGAGCCGGATGCCTGGGGGCGGCGTGTCATTGCCCGTGCGCATGCCAAGCGGCGGGAGAAGGACCCGGCTCTTGGGGCACTGACCGAACTCGACTACCTTTGCGCCGTCGATGACTTCAGCCGGATGGGCGCCCTGAGGTTGCGCAGTGCGCAAGGCGTCTATCTGGAGTCCGTACGCGCAGGGCAGACTGCGACGCCTCCGATGCTGGAACTGGAGAAAATGCTCGCCTCCTCGAGGGCCGTGGAGCTCGGCAGGGAGTCGGCCCAGGATCTGGCCTACCTGCGGGGCAAGGCGACCTCGCTGGGAGGCATGCGCCCGAAGTGCAGCATCCTTGATGAAAAGGGGCATTTGGCGTTGGGGAAATTCCCCAGCGTTCAGGACGATCGCAATGTGACGCGAGCCGAAGTCCTGGCGTTGAAACTGGCACGCCTGGCCGGCATTGATGCTGCACAAGCCCATGTGGTTGCCGTGCAAGGCACACCTGTGGCGGTCATCCGCCGTTTCGACCGTGGGCCCGGGGATACGCGCATTCCCTACATATCCGGCGCCACACTGCTGCAGGCGAGTCGGCAGCATGAACACGCGTACACCGAGGTGCTCGCGCAGATGAAAGGGCTGAGCGCGAACTACGTGGATGACGCGCGGCAGCTATGGCGGCGCCTGGTGTTCCATCACCTCATCACCAATGTCGATGACCATCTGCAAAACCTGGGGTTCCTCTATGTAGGGGACAACCAATGGCAGCTTTCCCCGGCATTCGACATCAATCCCATGCCGGAAAAGAACCGTGAGTCCAAGACATGGTTGAGCGAAGACACAGGCCCTATCACCAGCATGGCGCAGTTGATGGGCCAGGCCTCGCAATTTTCACTGAGCCGCGACCAGTCGCTGGAGATCGTGCGCCAGGTTGTCGAGGCTGTGTTGCAGTGGCGCGTGCTGGGCCTGTCTGCAGAGGTTGGAATGACCGCGCAGGAACTCGATGAGTTTGCCCTGGCGTTCGACCACCCAGACCTGGATGACGCCAGGAAACTGGCGGGCCTGTGAGGGCCTGGACGGTTTAGGCCGGCTGTGCCCGCTGGCCTGCCAGCGCAGTCTCTGGCGTGGCGTTCAGCGCGGCATTCAGTGCGGCGCGCACCACGTCGGGCGTGAAGGGCGCGGCGTAGAAGCGCCGGCCGGTGGCGTCGAACAGCGCATTGGCCAGCGCGGCCGGGCCGGGGACCGAGGCCGATTCGCCAGCGCCCATGGGGGGCTCGTCCTGGCGCGGCATCAGCACCACTTCGATGGGGGGCAGGTCGCGGAAGCCGATGATGGGGTAGCTGCCCCATTCGCGGCTGGCCACGCCTTGCTCGTTGAAGGCGACCTTCTCCATCAGGCTGCGGCTCAGGGTCTGGATGACGTTGCCGTGGATCTGGTGGCGCACGCCGTCGGGGTTGACCATCATTCCCGTGTCCTGGCCCACGACCAGGCGCCGCACGGTGATGCGGCCGCTGGCGGGGTCTACGTCGATGTCGATGACCCAGGCGGCCCAGGCCGCGCCGAAGCCGGGAAAGCGGCTGTGGATGTAGCGCGCATAGGCCACGCCGCGCCCGTGCAGCAGACCGTCGGCGCCGGGGCGGCCCCGGCTTCCCGGCTGGTTTTGCTGCCAGCCCGCGTGGCGGGCCGTGGCCTCGATCAGCTCGACGGCGCGCGGGTCATCAAGGTGACGAACACGGTAGTCCACGGGGTCGGCGCCGGCCGCATGGGCCAGCTCGTCGATCATGCAATCGTGGGCAAAGGAATTGGGCAGGGCCGAGACGCCGCGCAGCCAGGATGAGCGCACGATAGGCGCCATGTCATGGCAGGTGATGCGCTGGCTGGCGTAGCGGTAGGGCGGCACGGCGGTGCGGTCGCCCATCTCCAGCGTGCGCGGCTCGCCCGGGATGCGGCCGGTGAGCAGCAGGGCCAGCAGCGGCGCGTCGTTGGAGGGGTAGCGCACGGCAAAGTCGTAGGCCAGCAGTTCGCCCCGGGCATCGATGGCCGCGCTCACGTCCATGAGCTGGGCCGTGCCCTTGGGCTCCCACTGGTGTTCCTGCTCGCGCGTGAGCTGTACGCGCACGGGCGCGCCCACGGCCATGGACAGCAGGGCGGCGTCGGCGCAGACATCGTCGGCGCAGTTGCGGCCGTAGCAGCCGGCCGCCTCCAGGCGCACGATCTCGATGCGGTCCTCGCCCAGTTGCAGCAGGCGGTCCAGGTCGGTGCGCAGCATGTGGGGGTTCTGCGTGCCGGCCCAGAGCTTGAGACGGCCCCCGCTGAAATCGGCCACGGCGCAGGACGGGCCGATGGAGGCATGCATCTGGTAGGGCCAGACGTAGCTGCGGCGCAGTTCGGTGGCCGCACCCGTGCCGACGCCCGCGAAGGCATCGTCCACAGTGCCCTGGTCCACCAGCGAGCGGTGCTGGGCGGGATTGGCGCGTATCGCCGCAGCCAGATCGGATAAGTCAGGCGCCGGCGGCACGGCCTGCCATTGCACGCGCAGCGCGCGCATGGCGGCAATGGCCTGTTCCTCGCGGTCGGCGACCACGCCGACGAAGTCGCCTTCGGTGACCACCTGCACGTTGCCGGGCAGGTGGGCCACGGAGTCGCGCTCCACCGCCACCAGGCAGCGGCCGATGAAGCTGCCGCCGTCGCGGCCCGGGTGCGGAGGGCGGATGACGCGGCCATGGCGCATGCCGGGCACGCGCACATCGTGCACAAAGCTCAGCTCGCCCGTGGCCTTGGCGGGGATGTCCACGCGCGCCGCGCCACGGCCGACGAGCCGGTATTCGCTGGCGGGCTTGAGCTTCACCTCCTGATCGGGCGGGGCCAGCGTCAGCTGCAGCTGCTGGCCGCGCAGCAGATCGCCATAGCCGAGTTCGCGGGCATCGCTGCCATCGGCAAAGCGCACCAGGCCTTCGCGCGCCTGGAGCCGGTCTGCCGCCACGCTCCATTGCTGCGCGGCCAGTGCCAGCAGTTGCTCGCGCGCCTGGGCGGCGGCGCGGCGCAGCGGCACGGCCGAGATCTGGATGCTGGCGCTGGCAATGGTCGGGCCCTGGTTGGGTGCGGCGGCCGTGTGGCCCAGCACCATGTCCAGGCGCTCCAGAGGCACTTCGAGTTCTTCCGCCACGATCTGCGCCAGGGCCGTGCGTATGCCCGTGCCCAGGTCCACATGGCCGTTGAAGGCCAGGGCGCGCCAGCCCTGGGGCGCGGCTTCGTCGGCCAGCACGGCCACGAAGACCTCGGGCGTGGATTGCACATAGTCGGTGGCCGTGCCGGGCTGGCCGGGCGCAGGGCGCGGCGGCGCCACGGGCTGGCGCACCACGAGCAGGGTGTCGGCGCGCGTGAGCAGCTGTGCGTGCAGGGCTTGGGGCTGGGGCAGGTTCATGGGGCGGTGTTCTTCGCGGGCACGCCTTCAGGCGTGCCCTGTGCATGTTATGCACTCCGGGGCCGGCTGCGCAGGGCCGGCCCCATAGGCGCGTTGGCGCGGTGGGATCAACCTGCGGCGAGGGCGTCGGTGTCGGCGATGGCCTGGCCCAGCGGCATCACGGCCGCGTACTTCTGGGCCATGTCGAACAGGTTGGCCTCGTGCGGGCCCAGGGCGCGGTCGCCGCAGCAGTCGGCCACCACCAGCGGGCGAAAGCCCGACTGCATGGCATCGACCACGCTGGCGCGCACGCAGCCGCTGGTCACGCAGCCGGCCACCAGCAGGGTCTGCACGCCGCGCTGGGCCAGCCAGGGTGCGAGCATGGTGCCGAAGAAGGCCGAGGGCGTGCTCTTGCGCACCACGTATTCGCCAGCGGCCGGGGCCAGCTGGGGCACGATGGCGCTGTGGGGGCTGTCTTCCTTCAGGGTCAGCATGCCGGGCACCTTCAGGCAGAAGATGTTGTGGTCGGCATCGTCGTCCGAGAACACGATGCGGCTGTGCGCCACGGGCCAGCCGCGCTCGCGCGCATGGGCCAGCAGGTGCTGCGTCTGCGCGATGGCTTCGGGGATGTTGCCGCCGCCGAAGACGGCCGGGTCGGCAAAGCCGTTGACGAAGTCGATGATGAGCAGGCCGAACGGGGCCTTGAGCGGCAGCGGTGTGCCGAAGCCCTGGCGTGCGTAGGCAGAGATGTCGCCCTGCACGCCCTCGGTGGGAACGCTCTGCGTGCTGGTGGTGGCGGTTGTCATGCGATGTCCTTTCCTTGCTTGGACCTTTTGGCGGCGCGCGCCAGTCCTTCCTCGTCCTGCACCACGCCGTTGATGACCGTGGGCTTGCCATCCAGCGCCACCGAGCAGTGGCGCATGGGGATGTCGATGTGGCAGGCCGTGGTGCGGCTGCCCCCGGCCTCGTTGTTGGGGCCCATGGACCACAGGAAGTTGCCCTCGAAGGCACGGGCGTCCATGCCGATGTGGGTTTCCTTGTTGTAGTGGGCCAGCATGGACCAGTGGGCGCGCGGCTGCAGCCCCCAGCCGATGTGGGAGACGGCATAGGCCTCGGGGTCCTCGTAGGAGGCCATGTACTCCTTGAGGATGTCGGCCTGCAGGCCGCCGCTGATGCGCGTGACGTAGCCCTTTTCGATGACGAGTTCGATGGGCTCGGTCACGTAGTCCTTCATGGGCAGCAGGATGTCGCCCCGGTCCAGCACCACGCGGCCGTTGCTCTCGCCCTCGTCGGGCCAGGTCAGCACGAAGCCGCTGGGCCAGTGATCCCAGCGGCCGGGCTGGTCCACGAAGCCGTATTCGCAGATGGCCGGGAAGCTGCCCAGGCGGCAGCGCAGGTCGGTGCCCGCGGCCGAGGTGATGTGCATCTGCCCGGCCGCCTCGATCCGCTTTGCCGCGGCCTGCACGCGCGTGCGGTCGCCCTCGGTGGGCACCAGGCGGCACAGCACCTCGGGCGGCTCCACGGCCAGCAGGATCTTGGTGCCGGTCTGCAGGATCTCGTGCTGCTCGGGCGAGAACAGCAGCGTCATCAGGTCCAGCACCAGGTCGCTGGCCTTGAGCGCGGCGATGGCGGCGGGGTTGCCGGTCAGCGGCGTCGTGCCCAGGTAGGCCAGCGAGTCGCGGCTCAGTGATTTTTCGGCATTGACGGGCGGCAGGTCCAGGCGGTTGACGCGCGCACCCATTTCGCTGGAGGCGGCAATGGCGCAGCGCAGCGTCTGCGGGTGCGTGTCGGCGCCCGTGAGCACGGTGACGGTCTGGCCGGCTTCGAGCCGGGACAGCGTGAGCACCTGCTTCCAGGCGTGGATCAGATCGATATCGCTGACGGACATGGCCGGCTCCTTGGTGTCGCGATGGATGGGAGTGGGCTGCGGTTGGACATTCAGTCCACCCGCGCGCCGAGGAAATCGCCCAGGGCCGAATAGAACCCGGCCTCGTTGTCCCAGGGAATCATGTGGCCGGCATTGGGCACGCGCACATGCTCGGTCTGGGGTGCCAGGCCTTGCCACTCGGCCACGTCCTCGCTGCGCACCACGTCGCCGCGCTCGGCCGTGACCAGCAGCAGCGGGTGCTGGATGCGGGGCAGGTCGGCATGGATGTCGTCACGGCCGAAGTCCTCGAAGCTCTGCACGATGGCCGGCTCGTGGCAGGTGTGCAGCCACTGGGCGCGCAGCTGGCGCTGCTCTTCGGTCCAGGTGGGGCAGAAGGCGCGCATGGCCTCGGCATCCATGCCCAGCGTGGCCTGGCGGATGGAGTCCACATACCAGGGCAGGGCGGCCGGGTAGGCGCGGCGGCCGGGGCCGGAGACCGGCGGATCGACGATGACCAGGCGCGTGAGCCCCACCGGCTGGCTGCGCGCGGCGCGCACGGCGATGCGCCCGCCCATGGAGTGGCCGACCAGCGCCCAGCGCTGCAGGCCCAGGGCCTGGGCGAAGGCGGCCACGTCGGCGGCCTGGGCATCGAGGCTGTAGTCCAGGCCCGGGCCGGAGGACGACAGGCCGCGCCCGCGCACGTCCAGCACATAGGTGTCGAACTGGCGGCCCAGGTGCTCGGCCACGAAGCCCCAGGTCACGGCCGGGCTGGTGATGCCGGGGATCAGGATGACGGCGTCGCGCTGCGCGCGTTCGCCCTCGGCGCCGCCGTAGCGCAGGTAGTGCTGGCGGATGCCGTTGGCATGGACGTTGCCGCCGTAGCGGAATGTGCTGGGGGTGCTGGGGGTGCTGGTCATGCGTGTGTTCCTCAGGCCTTGGCTGCGCTGGTGCCGGTGTCGTAGGGGTAGGCGCCCGACAGCAGCGCGCCCGCGCCCGGCACCACGGGGTCCAGCCCCAGTTCCTTGAGGATGGCATAGGTGGTGGCGATGGAGGCGGTCAGCACGGGCTTGCCGGTCTGGGCCTCGACCTGGGCCACGGCCGGCAGCGAGGGCATCTGCACGCAGGCCGACAGCACGATCACGTCGGCGTCGGCGTAGTTCATGCCGGCCACGATGCCGGGCAGCTTGGCGGGGTCGTGGCGGCCCACGTCCAGGTTGTCGGGGATCTCCAGCGCGCGCCAGTCCACGATCTCGAAGCCTTCGGCGGCCACGTAGTCCATGACCAGCTGGGTCAGCGGAATCATGTAGGGCGCCACCAGGGCGATCTTCTTGGCGCCCATGACCTTGAGCGCTTCCACCAGCGCGCCGGCGCTGGTGATCACCGGGGCGGTGGCGCCATTGCTGGCCGTGCGCTCGGTCAGGCGCTGCTGCGAGACGCGGTGGTAGCCCTTGCCCATGGCCATGATGGCCACCAGGCAGGCATAGCCCAGCACGTCCACGCGCGCGTCGCTCAGCTCCAGCGCGCAGCGGTCGCTTTCGGCGTCCATGGCGGCCAGTTCCTCCTTCTGGACCTTCTTCATGCGCATGCGGCTGGAGTGGAAGGTGAAGCGGTCCTGCGGGCGCAGCGTGGAGTGGGCCTGCAGCATGGCCGGCACCTCGGTCTCCATGGTGGTGTTGGAGCTGGGGACGATCTGGCCGATGCGGAACGTTTTGGTCATGGACTTGCCTTTGCGAAGTTTCGAGGGTTTCTGATCAGAATCAACTGAGTGTGTACGCTTTATTCTTGCAAAAGACGTGCCGCCTTGCAAATGAGAATTTTCTCGGGGTTTGTACTGATTTGGTGCAGAAATTGCACCAAAAATGGCGAAATTCAATTTATTCTGCCGCCCTATGGTGCATGCGTCGATTTGAAAAATTCAAGCGCATACACCTGAATTAAGTGTTTTGTTGCCTGGCACGCTTCCTGCTCTACACCCTGCAAGGACGCGCCGAAGCAACGGTTGCCCCGTCTGGCTTTCAACATTCCTGCAAGGAGAAAACTGTGTCTCAATCCCCTCGAATCGCCGTTGTCGGCGCCGGTCTCGGCGGGGCTGCAGCTGCCAAGCTGCTGCTCCAGGAAGGCTTCAATGTCCGCGTCTATGAGCAGGCGCCCAGCTTCTCGCGCCTGGGAGCCGGCATCCACGTCGGGCCCAATGTGATGAAGATCCTGCGCCGCATCGGCATCGAGGACGCGCTCAACGAGCAGGGCTCGCATCCCGACTACTGGTACAGCCGCCACTGGCAGACGGGCGACGTGCTGGCCCAGATCCCGCTGGGCGACTACGCCGTCAAGGAATACGGCGCCAGCTACCTGACCGTGCACCGTGGCGACTTCCATGCGCTGCTGGTCGAGGCCCTGCCCGACAGCGTGATGGCCTACGGCAAGTTCCTGACCAAGGTGGAGGACCGCGGCAATGTGGTCGTCATGCACTTTGCCGACGGCACGACCGAGGAGGCCGACATCGTCATCGGCGCCGATGGCGTGAACTCCCGCATCCGCGAGGAACTCCTGGGCCCGGAGCTGCCCAAGTACGCGGGCTACCTGGCCCACCGCGCCGTGTTCCCCACGCCCGAGGTCAAGGCCGGCATGCTGCCCTTCGACGCCTGCGTGAAGTGGTGGAGCGATGACCGCCACATGATGACCTACTTCGTCACCGGCAAGGCCGACGAGCTGTACTACGTGACCGGCGTGCCCGTCGAGAAGTGGGACCTCAACGACCGCTGGCTGCCCAGCAGCAAGGAAGAGATGCGCGAGGCCTTCTCGGGCTGGCATCCCACCGTGCAGGCACTGATCGACGCCACCGTGGAAGTGACCAAGTGGTCGCTGCTCGAGCGCGATCCGCTGCCGCTGTGGAGCCGTGGCCGCCTGGTGCTGCTGGGCGATGCCTGCCACCCCATGAAGCCCCACATGGCCCAGGGCGCCGCCATGGCCATCGAGGACGGCGCCATGCTGGCGCGCTGCCTCAAGGAAGTCGGCGCGCACAACCATGAGCTGGCCTTCGCCCTGTACGAAGCCAACCGTGCCGAGCGCGCCAGCAAGGTGCAGCGCATCTCGCACGACAACACCTGGCTGCGCACCAACGAAGATCCGTCCTGGTGCTTCGGCTACGACGTGTTCAACGTGCCCCTGGTCGAGCCCAAGGTCAAGGCAGCGGCCTGATACTCGCTGCCTTGCCGGACGAGGGGAGGGAATCCCCCCCTCCTGTCCGGCCGCAGAACGCCGACATCCTGAACCGCAGCCAAGTTGCAAGAGCCTCGTCCCATGGGAACCCCAGTCCATCCAAGCAGTACACCCAGCCCCATCCGCCTGCAGGTCAATGCACGCGCATGCGAGGTGCCGGCAGCGCCCGGGACGGCGCTGCTGCATGTGCTGCGCAATGACCTGGAGCTGAACGGGCCCAAGTACGGCTGCGGCCTGGGCGAATGCGGCGCCTGCACGGTGCTGATCGATGGCGTGGCCGCGCGTTCCTGCGTGATCCCCGTGCGGGCGGCCGTGGGCCGCGAGGTCACCACGCTGGAAGGCCTGGGCTCGCGCCAGTGCCCCGGCCCCACGCAGCAGGCCTTCATCGACTGCCAGGCGGCCCAGTGCGGCTACTGCCTCAACGGCATGATCATGACGGTGGAGGCCCTGCTGCGCCGCAACCCCAATCCCACCGAGCAGGAGCTGCGCAACGAGCTGCACCACAACCTGTGCCGCTGCGGCACGCATGTGGAAATCATGCAGGCCGCCCTGCGCGCCGTGCAGCTGCGTGCGCAACGCGCCGCGCTGCAGGCACCCTCCGGTTTTCCATCTTCCAGCGCGGGCGAGGTCCAGCCATGAGCCCGGCCGGCAACACTCCCGCCCTGCCTTCCGACCTGCTGCACGGCCTGGCGCTGCGCCCGCCCGTCGCGGCCTGGGACGGTCTGCGCTACCGGGGCAGCGTGCCCCTGCATGCACGGTTGCAGGACGCCCAGGCCATGGCTGGCGTGGTGGCCGCGGTGCAGCGCGGGCATTTTCTGGGTGTGGTGGCCGTGGCGCCTGTCCATGCCCGGCAGGCCGCTGCCGGCCTGGCCCCTGCCTGGGATGACCGGCAGGAAGCCAGGGCCGCCAGCGCGCCCCGTGCTGCCGACAGAGCCGACAAGGCCGACAAGGCTGACAAGGCCGACCTGCCCGATGCCGGCCGCTATGTCTGGCGCATGGCTGTGCCCGCGTCTTGCGAGGGTGCCGCACGCGCAGCCGTGTGGTGCCTGGACGGCCATGCCAGCGTCTGGCTGCCGCCCTGTGACGCCGACGTGCGGCAGATGATCGGCCGAGAACTGGCCGCATTGCTGCAATGCCCCGAGTCCGCGCTGCGGCTGTTCAGCCTGCCGGCCACGGCGGCCGTCACCCCGCATGTGCTGGATCTCATGGACGCAGCGGCCGATGCGGCCCTGCTGTCCCAGGCCGTGGGCCGGCCTGTCAGCGTGGCCTGCGAGGCCTGGACTGCTGCGGGCAGCGCAGACAGCCGGGAGCTGGTGCTGCGCGTGGACGCGCAGCCTTCGCAAGGGCTTGAAGCCGACACGGTGGTGCAGCCTCAGCCGGGCAATGCATCGCCGCAGCCAGACCTGCTGCTGTCCGACACGCCCTGGGCCGTGCGCCCCAGCATGGCGCGCCTGTTGAGCCAGCCCGAGCTGGCGCGCGCCGCGGCCCTGGCCACCGTGCTCGATGCCGGCGAAGTGCAAGAGCGCAGGCTGGCCGCCAGCCTGCGGCATGCCGGCGTCGATGATCTGAATGCCGCCCAGGTCTTTGCCCGCGAAAGCCACTGGCATGAGCAGGCGCTGGACCAGGGCCGTGACCCGCTGCAATGGCGGCTGCAGCACCTGCCCGAAGGCCCGGTGCGCGATCTGGCCCGGCAGGTGGCCGAGCGTGCGCAGGCATCGCAGCAGGCACCGTCCCACCAGGGTGCCGATGGCCGCCTGCTGGGCCGGGGCTTTGCCACCGCCCAGCTGCAGACCCTGGACGCGCAGGGCGCCGATCTCCATGCCTGGAGCGCCTGGGTGGCCGAGGTGGCCGTGCACCCGCAAACGGGCGAGATCGAAGTGACCCGCGTCGTGGCCGGCCATGACAGCCGCAGCCTGCAGGCGGCGCAGGCCGCCAGCACGCGGCCCGAGATCGTCCAGCAGGACCCGCAATTGCTGGCCGACGCGCGCCGGCTGCTGGGCACGGCGCCCGCTTTTGACGACTGGGCAGGGGCCACAGCTTCCGCTGCTTCTTTCGATGTGATCGCCAAGCCCGGCTCCGACCTGGCGCAGCATGCGCCCGGCGATATCGCGGTCATCCGCCAGGGCAATCTGGCGCTGGATGGCGTGGCCACGCTGCCCGCCGCCGCCGCCATTGCCAACGCCATTCACCATGCGACAGGCGTGCGCCTGCGCGAAGTGCCCTTCCAGCCCGAGCAGCTGCGCCTGGCGCTGGCGGGCGAGGGCGCCGGCAAGCCCGGTGCGGCGCGGCCCGGCCGTGGCTGGGGCTGGCTGGCCGCAGGCGCCGCAGGCCTTGCCGGCATGGCGGCCATGGCCTGGCCGCTGAAGCCGGCCCTGCCGCTGACCGACGGGCCCGATGTGTCCCTGTACTCGCCGCAGGCCCTGGAGCGCGGCCGCCTGGTGGCGGCTGCGGGCGACTGCGTGGTCTGCCACACGGCCCCGGGCGGTGCGGCCAATGCCGGCGGCTTCGGGCTGGAGACGCCGTTCGGCACCATCTACTCCACCAACATCACGCCCGACAACGAAACCGGCATCGGCCGCTGGTCCTACGCGGCCTTCGAGCGCGCCATGCGCCACGGCATCCACCAGGATGGGCGCCAGCTGTATCCGGCCTTCCCGTACACGGCCTTCGCCAAGCTCAGCGATGGCGACCTGCAGGCCCTCTACGGCTACCTGATGTCCCAGCCCGCCGTGAAGGCCAAGGCGCCCGAGACGCAGCTGGCCTTCCCCTACAACCTGCGCCCGGCCATGGCGGGCTGGAACCTGCTGTTCCACGACGCCACGCCCTTCAAGGCCGACCCCGCGCGCAGCGCCGAATGGAACCGGGGCGCCTACCTGGTCGAAGGCGCGGGCCACTGCGCGGCCTGCCACTCGCCGCGCAATGCGCTGGGTGCCGAAAAGACCGGCATCCACTACCTGGGCGGCGGCGAGGCCGAAGGCTGGACGGCGCCCGCGCTCAATCAACTGGCCGGCGGCAAGCTGCCCTGGAGCCGCGAGGAGCTGTACCAGTACCTGCGCACCGGCTTCTCGGCCCGCCACGGCGTGGCGGCCGGCCCCATGGCGCCCGTCATCCACGGCCTGGCCCAGTTGCCCGAAGCCGATGTGCGCGCCATGGCCACCTATCTGATGGAGTTGCCGGGCCAGGCCCCACAGGCATTGCCGGGCCAGGCCCCACAGGCACCACAGGCCGCCCAGGCCGCCCCGGCCATGCCGGCACCGGCGCCGGCCGCCGTGCAGGCGGCGGCGCCTGCTGCGCCACCTGCCAGGGCCCTGGACCGCCACGCCAATGGCGAGCGCATCTACCAGAACGCCTGCGCGGTCTGCCATGAGGCGGGCAGCGGTCCCACATTGTTCGGCGTCAAGCCGCAGCTGGCCCTGAACACCAACCTGCATGCGGCCAGCCCCGACAACCTGGTCCAGGTGATCCTGAACGGCATACAGGCGCCGGCCGACGATGCGCTGGGCTACATGCCCGGCTTCGGGGACAGCCTGGACGACAGGCAGATCGCGGACCTGCTCGGATATTTGCGCGAACGATTTGCACCGGAGGAAAAAGCTTGGCCAGACGACACGAAGACGATTAACCGGCTGCGCATGCAGGCACAGGCGCATGCGCACTGAGGGCGGCAATGGGCAGCAATGGGCGGCGGCATGGGCGATGCCGCGGATATGGACACCTTGCCCTGGAATCTCTCCAGGGCCTGGGTCCTGACATCTGATGCTGGGGACGGGTGATGGGCAACAACGGACGGCGCTGTCGATGTGCAGCCTGTCCGCAATGCGCCCATCGCCCGGATGCAGAGACCGACATCCTGAATTTTTTCATCGGGCCATGGAGATGGCGCCGAGGGAGCGGTTCGCTCCGGATGTGTGAAGGGTGGAAGGCACGGCAGGAGACGGCAACACAAGCTGAACGGCCTTGCCTGGGAAAAGACAGATTCAACAATTGCGATGGCTAGAAAAGGAGTCCCTGCATGTCATCTACATACATTTCGGTGGAAAAAGGCATCCAGACAGCGGGTGTCGGCAAGTTCCAATATCGGCTGTTCGTCATCTTCGGGCTGGTCTGGCTGGCCGACGCCATGCAGGTGCTGTCCATCGGCTTCAGCGCGCCGTCCATTGCCAAGACCTTCGGCAAGACCGTGCCCGAGGCGCTGCAGACCGGCACCTTCTTCTTCATCGGCATGCTGATCGGCGCCTTCGTCTTCGGCCGCCTGGCCGACCGCATCGGGCGCCGCCCGGTGCTGATGATGGCCGTGGTGATCGATGCCTTCGCGGGCGTGGCCTCGGCCTTTGCGCCCGAGTTCGCCTGGCTGCTGGTGCTGCGCTTCATCACCGGCATCGGCGTGGGCGGCACGCTGCCCGTGGACTACACCATGATGGCCGAGTTCCTGCCCAGCGACCGCCGCGGCCGCTGGCTGGTGCTGCTGGAATCGTTCTGGGCCGTGGGCACCATCTTCCTGGCCATCCTGGCGCTGGTGGCCGTGTCCTGGGGTGACGATGCCTGGCGCGTGATCTTCTTCGTGACCGGACTGCCGGCGCTGATCGGCGTGGTGCTGCGCTTCTACATCCCCGAGTCGCCCATGTTCCTCAACCGCAACGGCAAGTCCGAGGAAGCGCGCAAGGTGCTGCAGCGGGTGGCCAAGGTCAACGGCACCACGGCGGACATCCCCGCCCTGCAGCCTGAAAAGCAGGAGCGCAAGTCCATCCTCGCGCTGTTCAACGGCGGCCTGCGCCGCCGCAGCCTCTCGCTGTTCCTGGCCTGGGCGCTGATCTCCATCGCCTACTACGGTGTCTTCGTCTACCTGCCCGTCAAGCTCAGCAGCGAGGGCTTCGCCTTCATGCGCGGCCAGGTCTTCCTGGTGGTGCTGGCCCTGGTGCAACTGCCCGGCTTTGCGCTGTCGGCCTATGGCGTGGAACGCTGGGGCCGCAAGCCCACGCTGATCGGCTTTTTGCTGCTCAGCGCCGTCGGCTGCATGTTCTACAGCCTGGGCTCGTCGCCCTTCGTGGTCATCGGCTCCACCCTGCTGATGAGCTTCTCGCTGCTGGGCACCTGGGGCGCGCTGTATGCCTTCACCCCCGAGGTCTACCCCACCGACCTGCGTGCCAGCGGCATGGGCATGGCCGGCGCCGTGGCGCGCTTCGGCGGCCTGTTCGCCCCGGCCATCATTGCGCCCATCATGGCCACCCACTTCACCCTGGCGCTGGCCGTGCTGTCTGCCATGCTGGTGGGCGGCGCCCTGTCGATCTGGGCCGTGGATGTGGAATCGCGCAACCGGGCGCTGGATTGATGACGGCCTGAGCTGACTGAAAGGTCTGCTCAGCAAAAAGGCCAGAAGGATTTGTCCTTCTGGCCTTTGTTTTTTTGGGGAGGCTGCAACGGCTCAGTCGGCCTCGCCACCTTCCAGCATCTTCTTGAGCAAAAAATCCAGCGCCAGGCGCTCGGCCGGATTGAGCTTGCCGTAGGTGCTTTCGGTGATCTGCTTGGCGAAGGGCTCCATGTCGCGCACCAGGTCCTGGCCGGCCTCGGTGAGGTTGATGACGACCTTGCGGCGGTCGATGCGGTCATGGTCCACCTGCACCAGTTCGCGCTGCTTGAGCCGGTCCACCACGCCGCGGATGGTGGCCTGGTCGATCACGGTGGCCTTGACGATGTCGGCCAGTGAGCTGCCGCTGTTGTCGCGCACGGAGCACAGCACCACGAATTGCGCAGCCGTGAGCTGCGAGTCGGGAATGTATTGCTGGAAGAGTGCAGTGTGGCGCTGATAGACACGCCGCAGCAGGTGGCCGATCTGGTCTGAAAAATGATAGCCATCCTGTGGCGTCATGGCTGATGGCGGGTGGTTCATGGTGCGCGTGAGCTTATCAAAATTCACACCAAATACCGTGTGATTTGCGACAAGCCGGGCGCATTTGCCAAGTGGCGCAAACCCGCGCTGGCTGCGGCATCCGCAAGACCTGGGGCAGCAGGCGCAGCACTGCCCGGCGGCTCATTTGCCGATTGAATGGCGCAATCATCCGTTTGAATTTGACGGCTTGCCCGGCAGGCCTTGAAATGGGCATCAGAGACAAAGCGCCAGCGGACCGGACCGCGCCGCTCCCCACAACGAAAGCCAGCAGGGACACCCATGCCAGCCACACAAGGGAAGATCATTCCCATTGCCGTCCTCAATGCCGCTGTTGCCGGCAGCGCACTCGGCGCCCATGAGCGCGAGGCCGTCGAGCACGCCATTGCCGTCCATGCCCGGCGCCCCGGCCCCCTGATCGAGTTGCTGCACGACGTGCAGGACATGCTGGGCCATATCCCCGAAGCCGCCGTGCCGCGCATCGCCGATGCGCTGAACCTCTCGCGTGCCGAGGTGCATGGCGTCATCTCCTACTACCCCCATTTCCGCAGCACGCCAGCGGGCCGCCATGTGCTGCAGGTCTGCCGCGCCGAGGCCTGCCAGTCGCGCGGTGCCGACGCGCTGCTGGCCCACGCAGGCCAGGCGCTGGGCTGCGGATCGAGTGGGCAGGGGCATGGGCATGCAACCAGTGCCGATGGCGCCGTCACGCTGGAGCCGGTCTACTGCCTGGGCCTGTGCGCGTCATCGCCTGCCGTGATGCTCGATGGCCGGCCCCATGCGCATGTCACGGCCAACGGCCTGGATGCACTCATCGCGCAATGCCGCCAGCCGGAGCAGACTGGCGAGCCGGTGGCCCAGCCTGCGCATGCAGGGACAGGGGCAGGGGCAGGCCCCGGCGTGCGCGTCTATGTGCCCCGCGATGCCGCCGCGCTGGCCGTGGGCGCTGACGCCGTGGCCGGTGCCCTGCAGCGCGAGTGCGCGGCGCGCGGCCTTCAGGTGCAGATCGTGCGCAACGGCTCGCGCGGCCTGCTGTGGCTGGAAACCCTGGTGGAAGTCGAGACGCCCGAAGGCCGCGTGGCCTACGGCCCGGTCACGGCCGATGCGGTGCCGGGCCTGATCGATGCCGGAATGCTGCAGGGCGGCAGCCATGCGCTGTGCCATGGACTGACCGAGGCCATTGCCTACCTGGCGCGCCAGGAGCGCCTGACCTTTGCGCGCGTGGGCGTCATCGACCCGCTGGACCTGTCCGACTACGCATCCCATGGCGGCTGGCAGGGGCTGGAGCGCGCGGCGCGCATGGAGCCCGCGGCCATCGTGCAGGAGGTGCTGGATTCGGGCCTGCGCGGCCGTGGCGGTGCGGCGTTTCCGGCCGGCATCAAGTGGAAGACCGTGGCCGCCGCAGCGGGGCCGCAAAAGTACATTGCCTGCAATGCCGACGAAGGCGACTCGGGCACCTTTGCCGACCGGCTGCTGATGGAGGGCGATCCCTACACGCTGATCGAAGGCATGGCCATCGCTGGCCTGGCCGTGGGCGCCACGCAGGGCCTGGTCTATGTGCGCAGCGAGTATCCGCATGCCATCGCCACCGTGCGCGAAGCCATTGCGCGTGCCGAGGCCGCAGGCTGGCTGGGCCGCAACGTGGCCGGCAGCGGGCGGGCCTTCCACATGGAGGTGCGCAAGGGCGCGGGCAGCTATGTCTGCGGCGAGGAAACGGCCATGCTGGAGAGCATCGAGGGCCGGCGCGGCATCGTGCGCGCCAAGCCGCCGCTGCCGGCCATAGCGGGGCTGTGGGGCCGGCCCACGGTGATCAACAACGTGATCACGCTGGCCACGGTGCCGCTGATCCTGGCGCGCGGCGCGGCTTTCTACCAGGGCTTCGGCATGGGCCGCTCGCGCGGCACGCTGCCGTTCCAGCTGGCCGGCAACATTGCGCGCGGCGGCCTGGTGGAAAAGGCCTTCGGCCTGAGCCTGCGCGAGCTGGTGGAAGACTTCGGCGGCGGCACGGCCACCGGCCGCGCCATCAAGGCCGTGCAGGTGGGCGGCCCGCTGGGCAGCTATGTGGCGCCGGCCGACTGGGATGCGCCGCTGGACTACGAGGCCTATGCGGCCAAGGGCAACGTGGTGGGGCACGGTGGCATCGTCGTGCATGACGACACGGCCGACATGGCGCAGCTGGCGCGCTACGCCATGGAGTTCTGCGCCATCGAGTCCTGCGGCAAGTGCACGCCCTGCCGCATCGGCTCCACGCGCGGCGTGGAGGTCATCGACCGCATCGTGCACGCCGGCACCGACCCTGCCGCCCACGCCAGCCAGGTGGCCCTGCTGGAAAGCCTGTGCGACACCATGCAGCACGGCTCCATGTGCGCCATGGGCGGGATGACGCCGTATCCCGTGCGCTCGGCGCTGACCCACTACCCCCAGGACTTCGGCATCGAGTCCACCACGGCCGCAACGGCTGCCTGACCGGAGAACACCATGCTCGACCATTTGAAGCAAGCCGACTGGGGCACACCCGCCAGCCCGTCCGAACGCCTGATCACCCTGGAGATCGACGGACGCGAGGTCTGCGTTCCCGAGGGCACCTCGCTGATGCGCGCTGCCATGGAAGGCGGCGTCAGCGTGCCCAAGCTGTGCGCCACCGACAGCCTGGAGCCCTTCGGCTCCTGCCGCCTGTGCCTGGTGCAGATCGAAGGCCGCAAGGGCTTTCCGGCCTCGTGCACCACGCCGGCCGAGCCGGGCATGAAGGTGCGCACGCAAAGCCCGCAACTGCAGGAGCTGCGCCGCGGCGTGATGGAGCTGTACATCTCCGACCATCCGCTGGACTGCCTGACCTGCAGCGCCAACGGCGACTGCGAACTGCAGGACATGGCCGGCACCGTGGGCCTGCGCGAGGTGCGCTACGGCTTCGACGGCGCCAACCATTTCAAGGGCCAGGCGCGCGCCGAGGTCGATGACTCCAACCCGTACTTCAGCTACGACCCCAGCAAGTGCATCGTCTGCAACCGCTGCGTGCGCGCCTGCGAGGAGACGCAGGGCACCTTTGCGCTGACCATCTCGGGCCGGGGGTTCGATTCGCGCGTCACGGCGGGGCAGGGCGGCAGCTTCATGGACAGCGACTGCGTCAGCTGCGGCGCCTGCGTGCAGGCCTGCCCCACGGCCACGCTGCAGGAAAAGACCGTGACCGAGCTGGGCCAGGCCGGGCACAGCGCCATCACCACCTGCGCCTACTGCGGCGTGGGCTGCGGCTTCAAGGCCGAGATGAAGGGCGAGCAGGTCGTGCGCATGGTGCCCTGGAAGGACGGCCAGGCCAACGAGGGCCATGCCTGCGTCAAGGGCCGCTTTGCCTGGGGCTATGCCACGCACAAGGACCGCATCACCCGGCCCATGGTCCGCGCGAAGATCACCGACCCCTGGCGCGAAGTGAGCTGGGAAGAGGCCATTGCCCACACGGCCCGCGAGTTCCGCCGCATCCAGGCGAAGCACGGCAAGGATTCCATTGGCGGCATCACCTCCTCGCGCTGCACCAACGAGGAGGCCTACCTGGTGCAAAAGCTGGTGCGCACGGCCTTCGGCAACAACAACGTCGATACCTGCGCGCGCGTGTGCCACTCGCCCACGGGCTATGGACTGGGCCAGACCTATGGCACCTCGGCCGGCACGCAGACCTTCAAGTCCATCGAGCACACGGACGTGGTCATGGTCATCGGCGCCAACCCCACGGCCGCGCACCCGGTGTTCGGCTCGCGCATGAAAAAGCGCCTGCGCGGCGACGGCCGGCGTGCGGGCGCCAAGCTCATCGTCATCGACCCGCGCGAGATCGAGCTCGTCAAGTCGCCCCACATCCGCGCCGACTACCACCTGCAACTGCGGCCCGGCACCAACGTGGCCATGATCACCTCGCTGGCCCATGTCATCGTCACCGAAGGCTGGCTGGCCGAGGACTACATCGCCGAGCGCTGCGATGCCAAGTCCTTCGCGCAGTGGAAGGAATTCGTGGCCCGGCCCGAGAACTCGCCCGAGGCCATGGCCGAGGTCACCGGGGTCGCTCCCGAACTCGTGCGCGGCGCCGCGCGCCTGTATGCGCTGGGCGCCGAGGACCACCCAGCGGGCCGCCCCGTCAACGCGGCCATCTACTACGGCCTGGGCGTGACCGAGCATGCGCAGGGCTCGACCATGGTCATGGGCATTGCCAACTTGGCCATGGCCACGGGCAACGTGGGCCGCGAAGGCGTGGGCGTGAACCCGCTGCGCGGCCAGAACAATGTGCAGGGCTCCTGCGACATGGGTTCCTTCCCGCACGAGCTGCCCGGCTACCGCCACATCTCGGACAGCACGGTGCGCGCCGAGTTCGAGGGGGCCTGGGGCGTGGCGCTCAGCCCCGAGCCCGGCCTGCGCATTCCCAACATGTTCGAGGCGGCCCTGGCCGGCAGCTTCATGGGCCTGTACTGCGAGGGCGAGGACATCGTGCAGTCCGACCCCAACACCCAGCATGTGACGGCCGCGCTCTCGGCCATGGAATGCGTGGTGGTGCAGGACATCTTCCTCAACGAAACCGCCAAGTACGCCCATGTCTTCCTGCCAGGCGCTTCCTTCCTCGAAAAGGACGGCACCTTCACCAATGCCGAGCGCCGCATCTCGCGCGTGCGCAAGGTCATGGCGCCGCTGGCCGGCCATGCCGATTGGGAGGTCACCCAGCTGCTGGCCAATGCGCTGGGCTACGCCATGCACTACACGCACCCGAGCGAGATCATGGCCGAGATCGCCGCGCTCACGCCCAGCTTCGCGGGCGTGAACTACGACAAGATCGACCGGCTGGGCAGCGTGCAATGGCCCTGCAATGACAGCACCGAAGAGGCCGGCACTTCCATCATGCACAGGGACCGCTTCGTGCGCGGCAAGGGCCGCTTCATCATCACCCAGTACGTGGCCACCGACGAGAAGGTCACCCAGCGCTTTCCGCTGCTGCTGACCACGGGCCGCATTCTGTCGCAGTACAACGTGGGCGCCCAGACCCGGCGCACGCACAACAGTCACTGGCACAGCGAGGACAGGCTGGAAATCCATCCGCATGACGCCGAGGACCGCGGCATACGCGACGGCGACTGGGTCGGCATCGCCAGCCGCGCGGGCGAGACCGTGCTGCGCGCCACCGTCACCGAGCGCATACAGCCCGGCGTGGTCTACACCACCTTCCACTTTCCCGAATCGGGCGCCAACGTCATCACCACCGACAGCTCCGACTGGGCCACCAACTGCCCCGAATACAAGGTCACGGCCGTGCAGGTGCTGCCCGTCCCCCAACACGCCCAGCCGTCCGACTGGCAGCGCGGCTTTGCGCGCATGCATGAAGAGCAGATCGGCCTGTTGCAAGCCGCGCAGGCAGGCAGCATGGCCGTGGCGGGAGGCAAGTGATGGACAGCGCCAACCTGGTCCGCATGGCCAACCGCATCGGCGAGTTCTTCGAGGCCATGCCCGAGCGTGACGAGGCCCTGCAGGGCATCGCCGAACACATCCGCAAATTCTGGGAGCCCCGCATGCGCGCCGAACTGGCCCGCGTGCTGGCCAGTCCCGACGAGGCCCAGGCGCTCAAGCCCATCGTGCGTGAGGCGCTGGTACTGCATCCGCTGGGCCATCCTGCCTAGCAGGCCGGTCCGGAGGATGGCTACGTCCGGCCGATGGCCGCCAGCACCCGTCGCAGATCGATGAACATCGTGGTGGTGGCCGTTGGCCCATCGGTGCTGGTGCCTATGGGCAGAAAGCCCTTTGCCGCATAGAAGCGCACGGACTCTGGCTTGGCATCCACCACCAGAAAACGGCATCCCGTGTATGGCATGACATGGTCCGTGATCAGGGCAATGACAAAGTCCACCAACTGGCTCCCAACCCCCTGGCCCTGCAGGCTGGTATCCACGGCCAGCCGGGCCAGCTTGATGGCCGGATAGTCCTTGTAGCGAAAGCCGTCCAGCACGGCCGGTTCGTCGAACTGTTCGACGGCCACATGGGTGCACAAGGTCGTGATATAGGCCAGAACCTTGGTCTCGCCTTCCGGCACCAGGACGAAGGTGCGCGCAAGATGCTCCTGATGGAGCTTCTTGGCTTCTTTGCGCAGAAAGGATTTGAGAGGGGCGAATGCCTCGCTGCCCAGGCTCAGCGCGTTGCAGCCGTCACCCGAGGCCAGTTCGCGCAGCTCGAAACCCACGGCTCAGTCTTTGCCCTTGAGGGGTTCGCCGGTCGGCTTGAGCTTGATCCGGACCGTGCCATCCCTTGTGAAGGTGGTGGCGAGCTTGCGGCCATTGCGTGCGGATGACACAGCAGCCTGTGTGCCCCGGCCATGCGCAAGCCTCCGTGTGAGAGCTTTCGCTTCATCACCGGAAACCGTGACCGGACCGAGAAAGTTGCTGTGAACTGCCATCGGCGCAGTCTAGCAGTTTGGTGACAGAGGCAGCCTGCATGTGCGCTGATCTGTCACCAATGCCATGGTTTCTGCTATGCCAGGAGGGCGGCACTGCGTCAGCCAAAGCACTTCTTCTTCGCCATCTCCCGCGCCAGCTCCACAAAGCCGGCAGCGGCCGGCGACAGGCGTTCCATGCTGCGCACGGCCAGCCCGGTGACGCGGCGCTGGCGGGGCGCGAGGCTGCGGTAGACCATGCCTTCGGGCGCCTGCTCGGGCACGGCCAGGCGCGCGGCAATGGCAATGGCGTGGCCCTGGGCCACGAAGCCCTGCATGGAGGACATCTGCTCGAAGTGGTAGATGGCCGCAGGCTGGGCGCCGGCCTCGGCCAGGAAGCGGTCGATGTGCGCGCCCGACCCGGCCGAGGTGCGCACAAAGGCCTCGCCCTGCAGGTCGGCGGCGCGGATGCTGCGCTGGGCCGCCAGCCGGTGCGATGCGGGCAGCAGCGCCACCAGTTCGTCTTCCACCAGGGGCACGGTCTCGAAGCGCTCGTCGGGCAGCACGACGAAGCCGATCTCCACGCGCCGCTCCAGCAGCCACTTGACCACGGTGTCGTCGTTTTGCTCGTCGATCTGCACCAGCACGGCGGGCTGGCGGCGGCGGTATTCGGTGATCAGCGGGGGCAGCAGCCGCAGCGAAGAGGTGGCGCCGAACGAGGCCACGCGCAGCGTGCCGCGCGCCATGCCGCGCTCGGCATCGGCCTCCTGCCGCAAGGCCTCCTTTTGCTGGAGGATGTCGTTGGCGCGCTGCAGCAGCCGCGTGCCTGCGTCGGTCAGCGGGGAGTGAGGGCCCTCGCGCCGCACCAACTGAACCTGCAGCTCGCCTTCCAGCGCGCGCAGGGCATGGCTGACGGCGCTCTGGGTAATGCCCAGCAGCGCGGCCGCGCGCGAGAAACTGCCGGCGCGGTCCAGTGCCGCGAACACTTCGAGCTGGGTGAAGGTCATGGGATCACGTTGTCCAGGTCATGAGCATTCGCTCATTTGTCTATGAATCGATATGAGCACATAGTACGCGCCATGAATTTTCAACGCTTCTTCGGTCCCCACCTGCGGCTTGTCGGCATGGCCCTGCTGTGGGGCGCTTCCTGGCCTGCGGGCCGCGTGGTGGCACAGAACATGCCGCCGCTGGCAGCCGCCAGCCTGCGCTTCCTGCTGGCCGCCGCCGTGCTGCTGCCCTGGCTGTACTGGGCCGGTGGCATGGCGGGCCTGCGGCAATGGAGTGCCAAACGCTGGCTGGGCATGGCGGCCGCCGGCGCCACGGGCGTGTTCGGCTATGCGGCCTTCTTCCTCATGGGGCTGCAGCATGTGCCGGCCGGCAAGGCGGCCCTGGTGATCACGCTCAACCCCGTGCTCACGCTGGCGCTGGCGGTCTGGCTGTTCGGCGAGCGGCTCAACCGCACCATTGCCCTGGGCATGGCGCTGGCGGCCTGCGGCGCCGTGGTGGTGATCTCGCATGGCCAGCCGCTGGCGCTGCTGCAGGGCTCGGTGGGCGCCGGCGAGCTGCTGATCCTGGGCTGCGTGGTGTGCTGGGTGACCTACACCCTGATCGGCCGCTGGCTGCTCACGGGCGTGGATGCGCTGTCGGCCACGGCCGTGACCTCGACCATGGGCGCGGCCATGCTGCTGGTGGCCAGCCTGGTTGTGGAAGGGCCGGCCGGCCTGCAGGCTGCCGTGCTTGGCAACGGCACTGCCTGGGGCGCGCTGGCCTTCCTGGCCTTCGGCGCCACGGCGCTTGCCTATGCCTGGTACTTCGACGGCGTCAAGGCGCTGGGCGCGGGCGCGGCCTCGGGCTACATCACGCTGGTGCCCGTGATCGGCGTGGCGCTGTCGGCGCTGTGGCTGGGCGAGAGCATCGATGCCAGCATCGTGCTGGGCGGCGGCATGGCCGTGGCCGGCACGGCGCTGATGAACTGGGGGCGCAGGCCTGCGGCTGCGGTGCACGTGGTTGCCAAGCGCACCGCAGTCCAGAGCTGAACGGACTCCGTCCGGTTCAATCCAGCGAGGCGCCCGAGGTGCGCACGCGCTCGCCCTGCACCTGGTAGTCGCGCGCCAGGAAGTCGCGGTATTCGGCGGGGCTGGAGGCCACGGCCACGTAAGAGAACGCGTCCACCTGGGTCTTGCGGAATTCGGGCTCCAGCAGCACGCGGCACACATCGGCGGCGATCTTCTCCACCAGGGGCGCCGGCGTTCCAGCCGGTGCCAGCAGGCCGATGTTGAAGACAGCCTGGATGTCGCGCACCCCGGCTTCCTTGAAGGTGGGCACATCCGGCAGGGCGATGCTGCGTGTCTCCGAGGACACGGCCAGGGCCTTGAGCTTGCCCGACTTGATGTGCTGCTCGATCACCGACACGCCCAGCACCGCTGCGTCGATCTGGCCGGCGATGACTTCGGGGATCAGCGGTGCGGCGCCCTTGTAGGGCACGTGCACCATCTCCAGCCCTTCCTGCTTGGCGAACATGGCCAGCGGCAGGTGCACGATGCCGCCCGCGCCCGATGAGCCATAGGTCAGCGGTTTGGTCTTGCCTGCCTGGCGTGCCTGAGCGATGAACTCCTGCAGCGTGCCGGCCTTGGAGCTCTGGGGCACGAAGAAGACCATGGGCACGCTGATCAGGCGGGAGATGGGGGCGAAGTCCTTTTGCGGGTTGTAGGGCAGCTTCCTGTACAGGTGCGGGTTCATGGTCAGCGACGCTTCGGTCGCGGCGAGCAGCGTGTAGCCGTCGGGTGCGCTCTTGGCCACGTACTCGGCCCCGATGATCTCGTTGGCGCCTGTGCGGTTGAGGATGACCACGGGTTGCGACCAGACCTTGTTCAGGCGCGTGGCCAGCGCGCGTGCCAGGTTGTCCACGGGGCCGCCGGCCGCGTAGGGCACGACGATGTTCACCGGCTTGGAAGGAAAGGCTGCCGGAGCCTGGGCGTGGCCCAGGGCGGGCACGAGGGCCACGGTGGCGGTCAGCAGGGTTGCGGCGATGCGATGCAGGCTGGACATGGTGTGGGAAGCGGATACGGTGAAGCAGGCCGCACTCCAAGGGGCGGCCTGCTGTGGAACGGACGAAGCGAAAAAAATGGCAGGCCGGAAGGCCCCGGAAGGTGGCGGAGCCTCAGGCGCGCACACGCTCCATGCGTGTCAGCGGCAAGGACTCGCCTTCGCTGACTGCGGGCTGCAGCACGAAGTCGAAGCGCGTGCGGACGAAAGGCGCGTTCACGCCCAGCGACTCATAGCCGGCCGGCGCCACGCCGCGCTCCAGCTCGACGATCAGGCCGTCGCGCGTGGCGAAGGCGAAGTCGTCGTCCAGGTAGGTATCGCCGGGCAGGTTGACCTGGGTGGTCAGCGTGCGCATGCCGGGTGCAACCACGAGGAAGTGGATGTGGGCGGGTCGATGGCCGTGGCGTCCCAGCGCGTCGAACAGTTCCGAGGTGGGGCTGTCCGGCGGTATGGAGTAGCCGGGCGGCACATAGCTGCGAAAGCGGTAGCGGCCCTGTTCGTCGGCTTCTATGCGGCGGCGCAGCTCGTAGGGCTTCATGCCCGGGAAGAAGTGCGAGTAGCCGCCCTGGACATTGGCATGCCAGACATCGATGAGCGCATGCGGCAGAGGCCGGCCGTCAAGATCCAGCACCCGTCCTTCCATCACGAAGACCTCGCCCTGGGGTTCGCCCTCGTCCAGGCGCGCCTCCGCTTGCGACAGCGGTGCACCGGCCACGAACAGCGGGCCTTCGATGGCGCGCGGCGTGCCGCCCGCACGGCCGGCACGCGCATCGGCCTCGTCGCTGCGGATGTCCAGCAGCCGGTCGAAGCCCAGGCCTGCCGTGATCAGGCCCAGCTGGCCGCTGCTCCCAAGGCGGCCCAGCCAGTCCACGGCGGCCCAGAATTCGTCGGGCGTGACATCCATCTCGTCGATGGTGTGGAACAGATCGCTGACGATGCGCTGGGTCAGCGCCCGCACGCGGTCGCTGCCAGGGGCGATCTGCTTGCTGTTGACCAGATTCAGCAGCTGGTCCTGGGACAGTTCGGACATGTTTGTCTCCTCGTGGTTTTATGGGATGTCCTGGAAAAGAGAAGCGCTCAGTCCATGCTGATGTTGCGCTCCGTGATCACCTTGGTCCAGCGCACGGACTCGGCCTGCAGGTGCCTGGCCGCTTCCTCGGGCGTGGAGCCCACGACTTCGGCGCCGATGGCCTTGAAGCGTTCGAGCACGTCGGGCTGCTTCATCTCGGCCACGAAGACCTGGTTGAGCTTCTTGACGATGGCCGGCGGCGTGCTGGCGGGCATGAAGACGGCGAACCAGGGCGAGACCTCGTAGCCCTTGATGCCGGCCTCTTCCATGGTGGGCACGTCGGGCATGCTGGACGAACGCTTGGCCGTGGTCACGGCCAGGGCGCGCAGCTTGCCCGACTGGATGTGCGGGCGCGCCGAGGTGATGGAGTCGAACATGTAGTTGACCTGTCCGCCCAGCAGGTCGGAGACGGCCGGGCCCGATCCCTTGTAGGGGATGTGCAGGATGTCCACGCCGGCCAGCGAGTTGAACACTTCGCCTGCCAGGTGGATGGAGGTGCCGTTGCCGGCCGAGGCATAGGTCAGCTTGCCGGGCGAGGCCTTGGCGGCGGCCACCACGTCGGCCACGCTCTTGACGTTGGGCTGGGTGGAGTTGGTGACCAGGATGTTGGGCACCACGGCCAGCACGCCCACGGGGGCGAAGTCCTTGATGGGGTCGTAGCTGAGCTTGCGGTACAGCGGCTTGTTGGTGGCCATGCCGATGGAGGTGATCATCAGCGTGTAGCCGTCGCCGGGCTGCTTGGCCACGAAGTCGGCGCCGATGTTGCCGCCGGCGCCGGGACGGTTCTCGATCACGAAGGGCTGGCCCAGCGTGCGGCCGGCCTTCTCGCCCAGGGTGCGCGCGATGGCGTCCATGGCGCCGCCCGGCGGGAAGGGAACGATCCAGCGGATGGGCTTGCTGGGCCAGTTGGCCTCGGGGGCCTGCGCATGGGCGGCGGGCATCACGGCGGACAGGCACAGGCCTGCGGCTGCGGCGGTCAGAAAACGGCGTTTCACATTCACTTCAGTTGTCTCCGAACAATTTGGTCTTGGTTTGGGCTGTGCTCAGGCGATGGCCGAGGGATGCTTTGCCAGCGGCGTGACCTGGATGTCCATGTAGGGGAACAGCGGCAGGCCCTGCAGCAGCTCGTGCAGCTCGTCGTTGGAGGCCACGTCGAACACGCTGTAGTTGGCGTACTCGCCGACCACGCGCCAGATGTGGGGCCAGCGGCCGTCGTGCTGCAGCTGCTGGGAATAGGCCTTCTCGCGGGCCTTGATCTCGGCTGCCACGTCGGCGGGCAGGTCGTGGGGGATCTTCACGTCCATGCGGACCAGATAAAGCATGTTTGTCTCCAGGAGGAATGAAAGGAATTCAGGTCGCAGCCCCGGTCCGGGCCTGCCCCATGTCGAAGTGCTGCGGCTGGCTGCCGGCCAGCGCGCGGTCGAAGCGCGCCAACTGCTGCAGGTCGATCTCCAAGCCCAGGCCGGGCCCGTCGGGCAGTTGCAGCTCGAAGTCGCGGATGGCCATGCGCTCGGTGACGATGTCGTCCACCAGCAGCTGGGGGCCGAACAGCTCGCAGTTGTAGTGCTGCCCGCCCAGCGTGGCAAAGACATGGGCCGAGGCGGCCGAGCCGATCGAGGTCTCCAGCATGGTGCCGCCGTACCAGCCGATATCGGCCGCCTGGGCAATGGCCGCCACCTTGCGCGTGCGCAGCAGGCCGCCGTGCTTGGCGACCTTGAGCGAGAACACATGGCTGGCCTGCTCGCGCGCCAGGCGCATGGCGTCGTAGGGCGTGCACACGCTCTCGTCGGCCATGACCAGGGCGCCCTGCAGCGTGGCGGTCAGCTCGCGCAGCGCGGGCACGTTCCAGCCGGCCACGGGCTGCTCGATCAGCGTCACGCCGGCATCGATCAGCTGCGGCAGAAAGCGCCGAGCCGTGGCGCCGTCCCAGGCCTGGTTGACGTCCACGGTCAGCGTGGCGCGTCCCTGCAGGCCGCGTGCGATCTCGCTCACATGGGCCACATCGGCCTCGGGCGTGCGCGCGCCGATCTTCATCTTGAAGATGCGGTGGCGCTTTTGCTCCAGGCGCAGCTGGGCCTCGGCCAGGTCGCGCTCGATGTCGCCGCTGGCCAGCGTCCAGGCCAGGGGCAGGCTGTCGCGCTGCTTGCCGCCCAGCAACTGCCACACGGGCAACTGCAGGCTGCGCGCCACGGCGTCCAGCAGCGCGATTTCCACGGCGCTCTTGGCAAAGGCATTGCCCTTGCAGGCCAGGTCCATGCGCGAGAGGCAGGCCTCGAAGCGCGCGCCGTCCTGGCCGATCAGGCTGGGCGCCAGGTGGTTGGCGATGGCATGGTGGATGCTCTCGGGCGATTCCTCGTTCCACGACGGGCCGCCGATGGTGGCGGCCTCGCCAAAGCCCGTGGCCCCGTTGCGCAGCCACAGCTGCACGATCACCGGGCTTTGCCGGCTGATGGAGCCGAACGACAGCTTGTGCGGGCGGATGGTGGGAATGTCGAGGATCCGCGCCTCGATGCGCTCGATCAGAAAACGGTCTTGCATGGCAATGGCTGGTGTCCTGGCTGGCGGCGGCTGCCAGCAATGGACACAAGCGTAAATCCATGCATTGTGTGGATCTATTGAATTATTTGTGAGAAATCATTCGATGGTGTCGATGTGTTGAATGCCTGCGCGGCAGGCAGGGGGCGCGGCAGCCTTGTGCTGCGCACGCCCTGTGGCGACGGGATCAGAAACTGCTGCGCAGCGTGACCATGATGCTGCGCGGCAGGCCGTAGTAGTTGCTGCGCGTGGCCGTGCCCACGCGCTCCCAGTAGACGCGGTCGAACAGGTTGTCGATGTTCACGGCCAGCTTGATCTGGGGGGTGAGCGGGTAGGCGGCATAGACGGACCAGACGCCGTAGCCGCCCGCTCGCCAGCGCACGGTGCCCAGGGTGTCGTAGAACTCGCTGACGGCGCGCACGCCCGCGCCCAGCTCCAGCCCCTGGGCCACGGGGCCGGCCACGCGGTAGCGCGCCCACAGGTTCACGCTGTGGCGCGGCGACATGGTGCTGAAGTCGGTGCCCGTCTGCGTGACGGTGCCCTGCAGGTATTTGGAGCGCATGTAGGCGTAACTGGCCGCCACGTCCCAGCGCGGCGACAGCGAGCCGACCACTTCGGCCTCGAAGCCTTCGGAGCGCACCTTGCCTGCGGGGATGACGAAGGCGGCATCGGCGGGGTCGGCCAGCGCGCGGTTGCTGTCCTGCATGCGGTAGACGGCGGCGGTGGCATTCAGGCGTCCGTCCAGCAGGCTGCCCTTGATGCCGGCTTCCACCTGCCGGCCCTCGCGCGGGGCGATCTGGCCGCCACCGGCCAGGCGCCCGCCTTGCGGCTGGAAGATGCGCGACTGGCTGGCGTAGAGCGTCCAGCTGTCGTTCAGATCGAGGAGCACGGCGGCGAAGGGCGTGAACTGGCCATCGACCTCGTAGCCCGAGCGCGTGTTCTGCAGCCGATCCGAGGTTTCTGTCTTCCACCAGCTCTTGCGCGCGCCCGCCACCAGGGTGAGGGCCTGCGTGGGCTTGATGCGCAACTGGCCGTAGACGCCGCGCAGGCTGGTGCGCGTAATGTCGTCGGCAAAGGGCTTGAAGCTGGGCTCGGGGATGGAGGATGGGTCGTAGTGGAACAGGTCGGCCGGCGTGTTCATGGCGCCGCGCAGCATGCGCAGGTGCATGTTGGAGCTGCGGTAGTCCGCGCCCGCGATGAAATGGTGCGTCTGCCCGGCCCATTGCCAGGGCGTGCTGTAGTAGATGTCGGCCGTGGTGTCGGCGTAGTCGCGGTCCACGGTCTGGGCCTGGGTGAAGCGGCTGATGCCGGTGTCCGATACGGCCGAGTAGCCGTTGATGTACTTGTCGCGCTGCTGGCGCAGCACACGGCGGGCGGCCAGCTTGAACAGGCCGCCGCCGTCGAGCCGCGTCTCCGACTCGATGAAGCCGGCCAGCGATTCAGGCGCGGCGCGGCCCCAGTCGGCGGCAATGGCCACGTCGCGCGGAATGGGGGCCAGCCTGCCGTCGGCGTGGGCGGGCAGGCCGGTGTCGTAGTTGCCCCGGCCGCGCTGCCAGGTGGCGCCCACCGAGACCGTGCTCTGGGAAGTGACGTCCAGCTCCACCGTGCCGTACAGGGCCTGCTTGTGGCCGTCCATGGCCATCACGGGGCTGCCGAAGTTCTCGTGCAGCGCCACCACCCGGCCACGCAGGCGGCCATCTTCGGACAGCGCTCCGGTGACATCCACCTCGGCCCGCTTGCGGCCCCGCGAGCCCAGGCCGATGGCGCCCTGGCCCTGGTAGTCCGGCAGGGCGCGCTTGCGCACCAGGTTGAGCATGACGCTGGGCTCGCCCGCGCCCGAGAACAGCCCGGCCGGCCCGCGCAGGGCCTCGACCCGGTCGAACAGGGCCAGGTCCAGCGTTTCCTGGGTGGCCGGATTGCCGCTGACGGTGAGACCGTCCAACTGGTAGGTGGAGGACTGGTAGCCGCGCGAGAGGATGTCGCTGCGCCCGCCCGTGCTGCTTTGCCGGCGCACGACGATGCCGGGCACCACCTTGGCGGCTTCGGTGAGCTCCACGAAGTTCTGGTCATCGAGCCGTGCGCGCGAGATCACGGATACGGACTGCGGCGTCTCCCGGGCCGTCAGCTCGATCTTGGTGGCCGCGCTGGCATAGGGCGCCCGGTAGCTGCCCGTGCCTTCCGTGCGGCCGTCGCGCAGGGCCGTGGCTGTCACCCGCACTTCGTCCAGCGCGGTCTGCGGGCGCGCCGGGGCGGGGCGCAGCAGCCAGCCGCCCTGGGGCTGGGCAGAGGCTTGCAGGCCGCTGCCGGCCAGCAGGCGCTGCAGTGCCTCGGCCGGCTCCAGGCGGCCCTGGACGGCGGGCGCGGTCTTGCCTGCCAGCAGGGAGCTGTCGGCCGCGATGCTGGTGCCGGTGGCGCGCGCCAGGGCCTTGATGGCGTCGGACAGCGGCTGGGCCGGCAGGTCGATGTCGGCAGGAGCGGCCAGGGCTGGCGTGCAGGCCAGTGCCGCCGCGCAGGCGAGCAGGGACAGGCAGGCGCGTGCCGGGCGGGAGGAAAGAGGGCGGGCGGGCATGGCGGGAACGTTCTCCTGGGTATCGGTTGTGCTCGCCTGTATGACGGGGCAGCCTGCCGGATCCCTGATGTGCGTTGGCCGCTTTTTTTCAGTTTTTCCGGATTTTTTCCGGCGCCGTGCTGCGCGGGGCCAGCCAGGTGGCGCCGTCGCGCTCCTGCACGCGCACGGCGGCGATGCGCGGCAGCGCGTCCAGGAAGCTCTCCACATCGGCGCGCTGCACGGCGGCCGTGATGCGCGGCCCGCCCGTGCCGTCGGCTACGGCCGCACGCACGGGCTGGCGGCGCCAGCGCGACAGCGTGGCCGCGATCTCGCCCAGCCCGGCGCTGTCGAAGACGATGAGGCCGCGTTCGATGGACGAGAAGCTGTCGCGCGCATCGCGTTGCACGCGGCGGGGGAGGGGGCTGGCGTGGGCGCCATCGGCTCCGGGTGCGGCACCGGGGGCGGCGCCGGCGCTTTCGTCCGGCAGTTCCCCCACTTCGCCAGCCTGCAGCAGCAAGGACGGTGCTCCGTCACCACCTTTCACCGCCAAACGCACCGTTCCATGCTCCACGCCCACCCGCACCAGGCCCGGCAGCCGGTTGACGGTGAAGCGCGTGCCCAGCACGGTGATGCGCGCCTGGGCTGCGTCGATGGTGAAGTGGCGGTCTGCATCCCTGGCCACGTCGAACAGGGCCTCGCCCCGCTCCAGCACCACGGCGCGCTGGCGGCGCGTGTAGCGCGTGGCGATGCGGCTGGCCGGTCCCAGGGTCAGCACGCTGGCGTCGGGCAGGTTCAGCACGATGCGTTCGCCAATCGCACTGTCGCGGGCCAGGGCGAACACGGTGGTGTCCTGCCATTCAAGCCAGCCGCGCCATGCCAGCAGGCCCGCCGTGCCCAGGCCGGCAACGCCCAGCACGCCGCGGGTGATGATCGCGCGGCGCGCGTTGCTGCGTGTGTTGCGGCGCTGGCGTGCGGCGGTGTCCACCGCCGTGGCCAGGGCCTCGGTGCGGGGCGTGGAGTCGAAGTCCTGCCACAGCGCCTCGAAGGCGGCGTATTCGGCGGCGTGGCGCGGGTCGGCGTCCATCCAGCGGCGCCAGGCAGCGGCATCGGCGGCGCCCGGCCGCGCTCCCGCATCCCGGTGCATGCGTATGAACCAGCGCGCGGCTTCCTCGCGCGGCGTGCTCATGGCGCGAGCAGCTCGCGTGCGGCGCGCAGGTCCAGCAGGGCGCGCATCAGGTGGCGCTCCACCATGTTCAGGCTGATGCCCAGCATGGCGGCAATCTGGGGCTGGGAGTGGCCTTCCACCTTGCACAGCCAGAACACCTCGCGGCAGCGCGCAGGCAATCCCTGGATGACACGCTGCACGGCGCCCAGGCGCTGCTGCAGGTCGGCCAGCATCTCGGCCGAAGGCGCCGTGAAGGCTTCCTGCAAGGCGATTTCGTCCGCGCGTGCCACCGGGTGCTGCGCGGCGCCGGCCAGCTCGGGCAGGGGCACGAAGCGGCGCTCATGCGCCATCTGGTCGGCCAGCACGGTGCGCGCCACCACGCGCAGGTAGGCATGCGGCTGGGCGATGCCTTCGTGCCGGCCGCTGAGGGCGTAGCGCACGAAGGCGTCATGCAGCACATCCTGCGCGCGGTGGATGCAGCGCGTGCTGCGCCAGATGGCGGGCAGCAGGCTGCCATAGGCCCAGTGCAGGTCCAGGCCCAGCCAGGCGGCAGGAGTCGGATGGCGTGTCATACAAGCAAGCGGGGAGGAAAGGCAGGCGGGCAGGGCGGGACGAAGTGCTGTCATTCTAAATGAGACTTTTTCTCATTTGTTGCCGCCCGTTTACCACTTGTTCACCACCAGTTTGCCGGCCGCAGGCGCGCCGGCCGGCGGTGCCGCTACAGCAGCTCCGCCGGGCGCGTCTCCGATGCGCTGCGGCAGGGAAGGGTGATGCGAAACAGCGAGCCGCCCTCGGGCCGGTTGCTGGCCACGATGGTGCCGTCCATGGCGTCGATGATCTTGCGGCAGATGGCCAGCCCCAGGCCCGTGCCGCCCGAGCCGTTGCGGGTCTTGCTGGACTGCACGAAGGGCTGGAAGATCTTGTCCAGCTCCTGTGGCGGAATGCCCGGGCCCTGGTCGGAGAAGGCGATGCAGAT
>NZ_JBICKW010000014.1:0-37843 GCF_043104645.1 Delftia sp. WSY_12 | reverse complement strand
GGCGCATTGCCCGGCGGCGAATCCATTCCCTTCTATCCCCCGGAAAAAGCCGCCGCAGGCGACCAGGAAAACATCCACACCTGGCAGCTGGAGCAGGAAATCAAGCCGGGCCGCCATTACATCGACGACTACGACTTCAAAAAGCCCCGGGCCGAACTGTCCCACATGCGCCGCGATCCACCGGGCCATGCGCACGACGGCCATGAAACCTACGAATGGCCGGGCGGCTACACGGAGTACGGTGATGGAGATGCCTACATCCGCGTGCGACTGAAGCAAGGCCTCACGGGCCACAGCCGGGTGCGGGGCCAGTCCTGCCACCGGGCGCTGGCCACGGGCTACACCTTCAGCCTCTACAACTACCCGCGCGGGGACCAGAACCGGCAGTACCTGATCACGGGCCTGAGCTACCACCTCAAGGAGAACCCTCGCGTCAGCGCGATCTCCAGCGTACGTGGCGTCCCATCCGCACCGAGTACCCGGGACGGCGCCAAGGAAGAAGGCTCCTTCCAGCGCTACGAGCTGCAGGCCCAGCCCACGGATCTTGCCTTCAAGCCACCGCGCACCACGCCCAAGCCGCGCACCACGGGGCCGCAGACGGCCATTGTCGTGGGCCCGGCCGGGCAGGAAATCTGGACCGACGAATACGGCCGCATCAAGGTGCAGTTCCACTGGGACCGGCTGGGCAAGAAGGACCAGAACTCCAGCTGCTGGATCCGCGTGGCCACCAACTGGGCCGGCCCGGGCTTTGGCGCCATCTCGATCCCCCGCATAGGGCATGAGGTGGTGGTGGACTTCCTCAATGGCGACCCCGACTATCCGCTGGTCACGGGCTGCGTCTACAACGCGGCCAACATGCCGCCCTGGGCGCTGCCGGCCAATGCCACGCAATCGGGCATCAAGACCCGATCGAGCAAGGATGGCAATCCGGGGTCAGGCATGAAGAACGGCCAGGGCGACGCCAACGCCATCCGCTTCGAGGACAAGGCGGGCGCCGAACAGCTGTGGCTGCACGCGCAAAAGGACCAGCTCACCGAAGTCGAGAACGACGAAGACAAATGGGTGGGCAACGACCGGCGCAAGACCATCGACCGGGACGAGACCAGCGTCATCCACCGCGACCGCACCGAGACCGTGGACCGCAATGAGAAGATCGATGTCCACGGCTGGCGCACGGAGGTGGTGGACCTGGACGAGACCCTCACCGTCCACCAGAACCGCACGCGCACGGTGGACCTGGATGAAAGCATCCGCATCTGCAAGAACCGCACGAAAACCGTGGATGCCAATGGACGCGACAGCATCGGCCGCAACTGGACCCTGGCCACGGGGCGCATGAAATCCGAAACCGTGGGCATCGGCTACACCCAGGGCACGGGCCTGTTCAAGATGGTCACCGTGGGGTGTGCCTACAACCTCAACGTAGGCGCGGTGCTGATGAGCAACGTGGGTGTCCTGCGAAGCGACAGCGTGGGGATGGACTGGAGCCGGACCGTGGGGCGCAACCGCAGCGCGCAGGTTGGAAGCGATGAAGGCCTCATCGTGGGCAACAACCGCAGCAGCACCATCCAGAACAACGACAGCACCGAGGTAGGGCAGGACCAGGCGGTCAACGTCGGCAACGACCACGCGCTGCGGGTGGGCGCCAACAGCCTGGTCGATGCGGGCGGACAGCTGGCCCTGGCGGCGGGCACCACGCTGACGGTCGATGGGCAACAGGTCATCGTCACCGGCACCCGAAGCATCCGGCTGCAATCGGGGGCGAGCTCCATCGAGATCTCTCCGGCCATGGTCGAGATCAAGTCGCCGCTGGTGAAGATCAACTGCTGAACCCGGGACACTCGCATGGGACAACCTGCAGCAAGAGTGGGCGACATGCATGCCTGTCCCGCCCACGGGGGCGGGGCCATTCTCTCCGGCCAGGCCGATGTGCTCATAGGCGGCATGCCGGCGGCCAGGGCCACGGACCAGGCGCTGTGCCCCCGTTCGCCGCCCGACGCCATTGCCGAAGGCGAAGCCACGGTACTGATCGGCGGCAGGCCCGCGGCCCGCATGGGGGACAGGACCCTGCATGGCGGCGTGGTCGTCTCGGGCTGCACCACCGTCTGGATCGGTGCGAATGCGGGCCGGTGCCTGGCCGAAGCCGCGCAATCGGGGGCCGCCTTCGTGTCGGCCATGGAGGACTGAATCGCCATGTCCACCTTGATCCCCCCAGGCCCCGGCACGCCGGACGATCTCCAGATGGCGCGCCAGGCCGTGCTCGAAAAGGTGGCGGCGACCTATGACGGCCTGCTCTACGCCATCGTGGATGCGGCGGCGGATGAGCACCTGCATGACGCCATCCTGGCCGAGCCGCCGCAGTCGTGCATCACCTGCCTGTATGACGGCATGCCTGCCGCCCGCTATGCCCGCTACGCGCCCTATCTCATGCGGGTGCATGCAGGCAGTCCGCTATTCCAGCGCTGGCCGCATGAAGGCTGGCAGGCGCACTGGGGCATTTTCCTGATCAGCCGGCTGCCGGCCCCTGCGCTCAAGCGCCATCTCAAGCGGTTTCTGCAGGCCAGGGGAGACGGCGGCCAGCGGCTGTGGCTGCGCTTTTACGACCCGCGCGTGCTGCCTCGCCTGCTGGCGCAGTTCGACCCGGCGCATCTGGGGGACTGGTTCCGCGGCCACAGCATCCTCGCCTGCCTGGCACCGCATCCCGAGGGGATCTGGGTCGGCTTGGCTAAGCGCAAGTTTCTGGACCACGTCACAGGCCTGGCACGCCTGGACAACAGGCAATGGGAGGTGTCTTCGCCATGATGGAAATTTCAACCCTGGAAATGCAGCGCACGCTGCGCCGCAACCTCGTGCCCAGCGAAGAAGGGATTGCCGCCATCGTGCGGCAGACCTGCCATCTCAGCGAGCAGGATTGGCCGCATGACAGGCTGCTGGCCCACACCCGGCGAGGCCTTGACCGCGCGGTGGGCTGGGGCCTGTCGACGCCGGACGATGTCATCGGCTTCCTGGCCTTGCGCCACCAGTTTGGCGAGCGCTTCGACGAATTTCCCGCCGTGCGCAAGTTTCTCTCGCGCACCGACCTGCCGCCTGACGGACGCATCCAGTTGATGATGCTTGAACTGCCGATGGGCATCTGGGACGTGGTGCGGCGGCGCACACCTGCTGGCGAATCCTCCTCGCCCCTCGGCGGGCCTGGCGCATGAGCTGCGAACAACTGGTCCCCGCCTTCATCGCCCTCAATCGCCTGAAGCGGTCCAGGGACCTGTGCAAGGCCGTCGTGCTTGTGGGCTTCAACAAGGTATGCGGCACCCGGGACTTCGACAATGAACTGGACCGCAGGGCGCTGTGCGAGCTGTTTTGCTGCTGCATGACCGGCGGCCTGGGCCAGCGCTGCGTGGCCGGCGTGGTCATGCAGGCCGACGGGTTTGAAGGCTACCGGGGCTACTACAAGCAGGAAGTGCCGTACCTGAACAAGGCCCCCGTCATGTCGCGCAACGAGCCCGTGCGCCCCACGCGCAGCCGGCCTGCGGGCTCGCGCATTCCGGATGTGGTCGTGGTGAAGAACCCGCGCCTGCCGCCTGTGCTGGACAACGTGCAGCGGGTGTATGAGATGAAATTCCCGGGGGATAAATTTTCTTCAGAATTTGGGCCAGACGGCAAGATACAGTTTCAGGCATATAGCGACATTTTTAAAGAAAAGTTTTTCAAGGATGCCTTAGACGCAGGAAGTTGTGCTTGCGAAGGCGATGGAGAAACGACGAACGAAGGCGTATTGAACCAAGCAATGCGATGGCAGGCCAACAGAGAAAAGGAAATTTATTTGGCAGAACGGGTAAATGCGGATACGGCAGCAGCAATTGGGGCTGCGGCCGGTGCGTCCGCATTGGGGCGTGTACTCCGAGGTGTAGGTGCGGTGGGAACCGCACTGGCAAGAGTCCTCGGCGTGACATTTTGAAGCAATGGCTTCGGTACGGTCAGATATGGAGATGGATATGGCTAAAGACTTTAATAAACCTTTAAGCACCAAAGAACTGCAAAAAGCTACCGTGGCGACTATGGATATTCTGAAAGCGATGGTATTACAGAATAGATTTGGACGTATTTGCGCAAGAGCTGGGTGGACCATCGAAATGGTGTTCCATGAAGGGGATTCACTGGCCGTACGTGAGCGTGCATGGAAAGTGATTGATCTGTTTTGTGAGGTTGTTGGCGCAGACAAGCTTGCAATATGGTGGGGTCTGGCGCCTATGTCACTGACCAGCAAGCAAGCACAAGCGAGAATTGCCAAACACAAGCCGAGTACGCTTAACAATCCCGAAGGGTTTGCGATGATTTTTGATCTAGCTTCGGGAAATCCAAAGCCACCAGATGACTGGGTTGAAAATGCTCAAGACTTTCGACTTCACTGCCGTATAAACAACGATGAAGGTATTTGGCTACATGACCGCCATATCTCGCCTGGCATAGGTCCTGCCATGTCTTTCATTCGCATGGCGTTTCCCGCATGGTGGATTCTGGGTCAGCCGCCCGAGCGCAATGTGGGCCGGATCACCTCCCAGGTGGTGGAATTAATGCAACCCTTCTGGGCTATTGCCGGGTGGGGTGTCATTCCTGCAGTGGAAGAACGCAATATTGGACCCGATGGCAAGGGCCAGCAGGTGCTGTATCCCTATCTGAAGCGGTTCCCAGGATTGAATGCCATAGGAAGTCTTGCATTGTTCGATCATGACTTCAACAACGCCATGTACAGCATCAACTGGCTGAGTTTTGTCAGCGATGCCTTGCTGGAAAAACTGGGCGGGCGAGAGGCCGTGCGAAAGCAGGTGGAGGCCAGTCAGTATCTTTCGGCCGGGGATGTGGGCAACTGCCTGGGAATCCGTGCGGGAGACTTTCCTGGTCTGGGGGATATGGATCAAGGACTGACGCTGCCCGCCTTTGGCGAGGCGGCGCGCCTGCTCAAGCCTGTTCGCGCCAGATCCCGGCTCAACAACTTCATCGGCCCACCGCCTTCGGGCTCCAATGATGAACATGCGTGGCTGCTGGCATGCGATGCCTATATGAGTCGGTTTGATTTGTTCTGATTTCTGATGTTTCGAAGGAATGGGGAAGATCACAATGGCTGCGGAACATGATTTCGATTGGCCTTGGGGCAATGAGAAGGCGGATGCTTCAACCGTGGCGACGATGGATATTCTCAAGGCGCTGGTACTGTGCAATCAGTTTGGTGATGTCTGTGCAAGAGCCGGCTGGACCATTGAAATGGTGTTTCATGAGGGGGATTCCTTGGCTGTGCGTGAACGTGCATGGAAAGTGGTTGATCTTTTTTGTGAGGCCGTAGGGAGGGAGAAATTGGTTTATTGGTATGACGGAATGCCTGCCATGCTGACCAGCGCAGTGGCACAAAAGAAGTTGACCGCGAAGAAGCAGAAGAGCTTGGATAACCCTAAAGGTTACGCATTGATTTTCCATATGGCATCGGGTAAGCCAAATCCTCCTGAAGCGTGGGAGAACAACGCTCAAGATTTTCGTCTTTATTGCTGTATTGAGAACGATGAGGGTATTTGGCTGCATGATCGCCATATATCACCTGGCATAGGTCCTGCCATGTCATTTATTCGCATGGCATTTCCTGCGTGGTGGATTCTAGACCAGCCACCTGAGCACAATGTGGGCCGGCTTACCACCCAGATGGTGGAGTTGATGCAGCCCTTCTGGGCTATTGCAGGCTGGGGCGTCCTGCCCGCAGTAGAAGAACGCAATATTGGACCCGATGGCAAGGGTCAGCAGGTGCTGTATCCCTATCTGCAGCGGTTCCCCGGATTGAATGCCCTGGGCAGTCTTGCATTGTTCGATCATGACTTCAACAACGCCATGTACAGCATCAACTGGCTCAGTTTTGTCAGCGATGCCTTGCTGGAGAAGCTGGGCGGGCGGGAAGCGGTGCGCAAGCAGATCGAGGCCAGCCAGTATCTTTCGGCCGGTGACGTGGGCAACTGCCTGGGAGTCCGTGCGGGAGACTTTCCTGGGCTGGGGGATATGGAGCAGGGACTGACACTGCCCGCCTTTGGCGAGGCGGCGCGCCTGCTCAAGCCTGTCCGTGCCAAATCTCGGCTCAATAACTTCATCGGCCCACCGCCTTCGGGCTCGAATGATGAACATGCATGGCTACTGGCGTGCGATGCCTATATGCGTCGCTTTGATGAATTCTGAATGGAAAGCACCATGAAGCCACAGCCCATCGCCCCGTTGATGGATGCCGTGTTGCGCACGCTGGGACGGCACAGCCGGCAGGATTACCTGCGCCTGGCTCTGCACCAGGCGGGATTGAGCGATGCGCAGCTGCTGAAGATCGATCACGCCCCGCCTTACCCGGTGACATGGGCGGAGACGGGGCTGGGCCTGGTCCTTCAACGCCTGGCCTGGGGCGACATGCCAGGCGCTCCGACATGGGGCGTGCACAGCGTGACCCTGGATGCGCAGCGCTGGAAGGGGTCCTGGCCCATGGGCCTGGATCCGGAGACCGTGACCGCGCAGGAATTCGTCAGCCTGCTGGCCCAGGACCAGTCCGAGGCGCTGTGCCTGCCCCAGATGGCCTGCTGCACGACCCGCGGTTTCGACGAGCAGACATGGGCACTGGTGGCAGTCTTTGGCGGCGCCAGCGGCGCTTTGCAGAATTTGACGATGAGCCGGGTCGGGGAATGGGTGGGGCTTTCCATGCTCCCGGCCTGGCAGGGAGCCGGGTAGCGGGTGGGCCATGTGGGCCATGTGGGGCGATAGGGCCCCGTGGGCGCCAGTTCCGACCGGGCGCCACGGACATGGCGGCGCGGCTACACTGCGGGCCATTCATTCGAGGGGCTGGCCGTGGCCGGTTCCTTCTCCCTGTTTTCCCTAGAGATTTCCGCCATGTCCAACGACGCCCACGAAGCCACCGCCCTGCCCGACGAGCCTGCCCTGACGCCCGAGGCGCTGGAGGAGCTTGACGATCTGCTCGACGAGCTGCGCACGCGCGGCGAGGAGATTCCGCAGTGGGAGTTCTGCGACGGTTTCCTGACGGCGCTGATCTGCACGCGCCGCGAGGTGCCGGCCGCCGAGTGGCTGCCCATGCTGCTGGGCGACGGCGGCACGCTGGAGGCGGCCGAGGGCCAGCCGCTGCCGCTGATGGAAGTGTTCAAGGACGCGGCGCAGCAGGCGCGCTTTCTGGAGCTGGTGGGCCTGCGCATGGACGAGATCCGCACCCAGCTGGACGCCGACGTGAAGACGCTGGAAGACGACCGCACCTTCCAGCCCGAGGCCATGGACATGCGCGGCGCCATCCTGTCGCTGCCCGAGGAAGAGCGTCCCGATGACGGCGAGATTCCTTCGTTCGGCCAGATCTGGGCGCTGGGCTTCATGTTCGTGGTCGAGAACTGGGCCGAGGAATGGGCCGCGCCGCGCGACAAGGAAGCCGCCGGCTGGCTCAACGAGGCGCTCAACGCCGTCGTGGCCCTGACCGAGGACGACACCGGCAAGCCCGAAGTCTGCATGTACGACGAGGACGGCCCCGCCAGCACCAGCCAGGAGCGCGTGGAGCAGTTCGGCGAGGCCATCTGGGCGCTGTACGACCTGCGCCAGATCTGGAAGAGCATGGGCCCGCGCCAGGAAACCATCGTCAAGGGCGAGCAGCCGGGCCGCAACGACCCCTGCCCCTGCGGCAGCGGCAAGAAGTTCAAGAAGTGCCACGGCGCCTGAGCGCCCGCGCCACAGGCTTTGGATGCACGGGCCATGAGACATATCGGTGAACGCATACGCGCCCGCCGCGCCGAACTGGGCATGACCCAGGGCCGGCTGGCCGAGGCCGCAGGCATCACGGCCTCGGCCGTGTCGCAGATCGAATCGGGGGCCATCCGCACCCTCAAGAACGACACCCTGGCCCGCGTGGCCCTGGCGCTGCAGACCACGGCGCTGGAGCTGACGGCGGGGCTTGAAGACGACAACGCGCCGCTGCCCGTGGACGAGCAGCGCCTGCTGGAAAGCTACCGCGCCCTGCCTGCACCGCTGCAGGAGATCGCGCACAGGCTCATAAAAGCCTTGCGCTGATCAGCGCATTGAGGCGCTGCAAGGCATGGACCGCGGTGGCCTGGCGCACGGCGGCGCGGTCGCCGTCAAAGCGCAGGCATTCGCTGTGCGTGGTGCCGTATACGTTCCAGCCGAACCAGACCGTGCCCACGGGCTTGGCGGCGCTGCCGCCGCCCGGCCCGGCCACGCCTGTCACGGCCACGCTGCACTGCGCGCGTGAGTGGGCGATGGCGCCTTCGGCCATGGCGCGCGCCACGGGCTCGCTCACGGCGCCGTGTTCGGCGATCAGCGCCTCGGGCACGCCCAGCAGGTCGTGCTTGGCCGCGTTGGAGTAGCTGACAAGGCCGCGCTCGAACCATTCGCTGGAGCCGGCGCGGTCCGTGCAGGCCGCAGCGATCATGCCGCCCGTGCAGCTCTCGGCCGTGGCCAGCATCCAGCCGCGCTGCAGCAGCAGGCCTGCCAGGGTTTCGACGAGTTCGTTGGATGCGTTCATGCCAGCTCCTTCAGCCGATGAAATGGCGCCACAGCGCGATGACCAGCAGCGTGCAGAAGGCGGCCACCAGGTCATCGAACATGATCCCCCAGCCGCCGCGCCAGCCGAAGCCCTTGAAGCACCGGTCGGCCCATTTGACGGGCTGGGGCTTGGCGGCGTCGAAGAAGCGAAACAGCGCAAAGGCGATGAGCTGGCCCCAGAAGCCCGTGGGCATGACCAGCCACAGCACCAGCCAGAAGGCCACGATCTCGTCCCAGACCAGGTTGCCCGGGTCGGCCACGCGCATGTGGCGCGCCGTGACCGTGCAGGCCCACCAGCCCAGGGGAATGCTGCCCGCGATCAGCAGGCCGATCTGCTGGGGCGTGAACCAGTGCTGCAGCAGCAGGAAGGACAGCCAGGCCCACAGCGTGCCCACGGTGCCGGGCGCGATGCGCCCCAGCCCCGAGCCCAGCCCCATGGCGATGAAGTGGGCCGGGTGGGACATCATGAATTCCAGCGTGGGGCGAGCCATGCCGCCCTGCGGCGGGCCTTCCGGTGGGCGCGCCGCAGAGGCAAAGGTGGGGGTAGCAGGATCGCCGGAAACCTCCGGCCGCAGCGGCGCGTCACTCATGGGGCGAGATCATAAGCGCGGCCCTGGTGCTTCACTGACGCTCTTCGACCGCCAGATCCTGCGGATGGCGGATCTGGTGGCGGGCCTCGAAGCTGGCGCTGGCGCCAGCGGCCAGCGGCTGCTGCCAGGCGATCATGCCGTTGCGGTCGTTCCAGCGCGTGGTGGACGGCTGCGGGTTGTATTGGGACTGCACGCGGATCTGCTCGTTGCGCGAGACGGGTGCGGCGTCCACCACCTGCAGCTCGATGGCGCGGTCATGGCGGTTGTCCACCTGGAAGCGCCGCGTGACCTGGCGTTCGGTGCTGCTGCTGAGCAGGCCGCCGCTGCCCGTGGCCGAGTCCACGGGCAGGTTGCGCACCACCACCTTGTCATCGCGGCCGAAGGACAGGCCCTGGGCCAGCGCGGCGGCGTTGCCGAAGTCCAGCCGGCCCTGGCCGGCGAAGGCGCCGTCGCGGAACAGGGCCACGGGGCCTGCGGGCCAGACACCGGCCGGCACGGCCAGCTGGGCCACCAGGTAGGCGGCCTCTTCCACGGCGGGCGCCGTGCGCGTGAGCAGGGTGGCCGGCAGGTTCTGCGAGCCCAGGGCCAGGGTCACGCGCTCGCTGCTGGAGGGCACGCTGATGCGGTAGGGCACGGAGAACTGCGTGGCGTAGGCGGTGTTGAGGCTGGCGACATCGAGCACCGGCAGTTCGGCGGCCTCGCCGGCCGCCCCGGGCTTGCGGGCGCGCTCCAGCATCATCGCAGGGGCCGCCGGGGCCGGCGCTGGCGCAGGGGCCATGGCGGCCACGGGGCGGGGCCGTTCCACATCCAGCGTCCAGGGATTGGGCAGGCGTGCCTGCGTGCTGCGCGAAGGCTGGCCGGTGGATAGCAGCAGCTGCACCTGGCTCCAGTCCTCGCCGCTGTTCTGGGCCACCAGGGCCAGGCGTTCGATGGCCACCGTGCCCTTGGCCGGGTCCAGCTGGGCGCGGTAGGTGGGCTGCCAGCTCGGGCCGCGCACCTGGTAGGTGAGCTGCACATTGGCATCGGCCGGGCTGGCCAGTTGCACGGTGACCTTCATCACCTGGGCGTTGCCTGCGCCCGTGCGGTCGCGTTCGAGCTGCAGCGGCCTGAGCTGCTCCTGCAGCGCCTGCTTTTGCCGCAGGATCTGGTGGGCGCGCAGCGTGTTGCCACGGCTGGTGCTGCGCAGCGCCTCGGTGGCGGCGCCCAGCTGGCTGGCGGCGGGCAGGGCGGGGGCTTTGGCGTCATCGCCGGGCTTGGCCAGGCCCTGCAGGTAGTCGCCCACGAGCTTGGCGGCGGACTCGTCGGCCTCCAGCGCGGCCAGCTGGTCTTCCAGCGTGCGGATCTGCTGCTCCAGCGGGCTGGCGCAGGCCTTGGAGGCCAGTTCGCGCGGCTGCGACTGCAGCTTGTAGTCACCCAGGCGCACGCCGGCATCGGCGCTGACCTGCAGGCTCTGCGGGTCGATGGAGCCGGGCAGGCATTCGAACACCAGCTGGCGCGTGGCGGCCGTGATGCGCGCCGTGCGCTCCACCGAGGCCACGCCCGCATACAGGGTGACGCGCGCGATGGGGGCGCGGGCGATGGTGGCTTCCTGGGCTTGTGCCTGGGCCTGGACCGGGGTGCCTGCCAGCAGGAAGCAGGCGGCTGCCAGGGCAGAGAGGGCGGGCAGGGCGGAGCGTTGAACCATGGGCAGTCCTTCTCGGATGAAAGTGGTTTGGCGCGGCGTCAGGCCGCAGCGAAGTGGTCGAATGAGGCCCATCGGGGCGCCATGGCCGCACCGTCCGGGCCGATCAGCCGCAGGCCGGGCTGCTCCTCGATGCAGCCGATGCGCGTGACGCGCGTGGCGCTGTCGCGGCCTGCGGACTGCACGGCATCGCGCCGGTCGGCCGGGGCCGTGAAGCACAGCTCGTAGTCGTCGCCGCCGGACAGGGTGCACTGGTGCAGCAGGTCGATGGCCAGGGGCGTGTGCCGGCCGGCATCGAGCAGCGGCGTGATCAGGCGCGTATCCAGGCTGGCGCCCACGCGGGATTGCTCCAGGATGTGGCCCAGGTCGCCCAGCAGGCCGTCGCTCACATCCAGCGCGCTGCTGGCAATGCCGCGCAGCGCCTGGCCCAGGGCCACGCGCGGCGTGGGCGCTTCCAGGCGCTGGCGCGCGGCGGCCAGCGTGCCGGGTGGCAGGGTGGTGTGGCCCAGCAGGGCTTCCAGCGCCAGGCGGGCATCGCCCAGGCTGCCGCTGACCCAGATGTCGTCGCCCGCGCGCGCGCCGCTGCGCAGCAGGGCCTGGCCGGGCGGCACTTCGCCGAAGACGGTGATGCAGATGTTCAAGGGCCCCTGGGTGGTGTCGCCGCCGACCAGCTCGCAGCCGTGGGTGTCGGCCAGGGCCAGCAGGCCGGCCGCAAACGCCTCGGTCCAGGCCGCATCGGCGCGCGGCAGGGACAGGGCCAGGGTGAAGGCCAGCGGACGCGCGCCGCAGGCCGCCAGGTCGGACAGGTTCACGGCCAGGGATTTGTGGCCCAGCAGGCGCGGGTCCACGTCGGCGAAGAAATGCCGGCCCTCGACCAGCATGTCGCTGGAGACGGCCAGCTGCATGCCCGGCGCCGGGGCGAGCAGGGCGCAGTCATCGCCCACGCCCAGGGCGGCGCGGCGCACGGGGCGCTGGAAGAAGCGGCGGATCAGGTCGAATTCACCCACGGTGGCGGCTTTCGGATGCGTTTGGCGATCGGGCTATTGTGCTGCGAGGTTCGTGCTGCCCCGTATCAGGTGGTCTCGCCCGCACCGGGCCGATGCTCCAGCGCCAGCGCGTGGAAGGCCTGGGCGGCCGGCGACAGGCTGCGCTGGCGCCTGCGCACCAGGTACAGGTCGCGCCGGCGGTCGGCATCGGCCAGCGGGCGCGTCACCAGGCCAGGCTGCACGAAGTGGAACAGCGCCAGGGCCGGCACCACGCTGATGCCCAGGCCCGCGCGCACCATGCCCATCACGGTGGCCAGGTGCTCCACCTCCAGCAAGGTGTTGAGGGGCGGGGCCTGTTCCTGCGATTCCAGGTACTGGCGCACGCTGCTGTGGCGGGCGAGCTGGATGAAGGGCTGGTCACGCAGGTCGGCCATGGCCGGCGCGGGCAGGGCCGCCAGCGCATGGTCGGCGCGGCAGACCAGGTGCAGCCGGTCGGCGCAGAACCATTCGGCCTGCAGCTCCTCGGTGTCGGCGCGGATGGCGGCCAGCGCCAGGTCGGCCTGGCCCGAGGCCACCTGGGCGATGCACGATTCGGACAGCAGGTCCGACACCTGCAGCTGTATGCCCGGATGGCGCGCATGGAACAGCGCCAGCACGGGCGGCAGCCAGGCCGCCGCCAGCGAAGGCAGCAGGGCGATGGACACGCGCCCGCGCTGCAGCGCCGCCGCCTCGCGCAGGCCGTGCACGGCATCGCCCAGGTCGGCGCGTATGCGCTGCGCGGCATCGAGGAACTGCGCCCCCTCCTGCGTCAGCGCCACGTGGCGCGTGCTGCGGTCGAACAGGCGCACGCCCACGCCGTCTTCAAGCCCCTTGATCAGGGCACTGAAGGCCGGCTGCGACAGATGGCAGCGCTGCGCGGCCAGGGTGAAGCTGCTGAGCTGGGCCAGGGCGATGAAGGCATCGAGCTGGCGGGAGGAGATATTCATCTGGTTTTTGGATAAGTCGATCCGAACAATCGATTTCACAGATTAGCAGCGGCTGCCTACATTGGCTCTCATGGACAACCTGGAACCCTCTCTTGCCCCGGACAGGCCCCCGCTGTGGGTGGGCTGCGCAGCCGGCTTCTCGGGCGACCGCACCGATGCCGCCGCGCCCGTGGTGCGCGCCCTGGCGGCCAGCGGCCAGAGCGCCTGCCTGATCTTCGAGACCCTGGCCGAGCGCACGCTGGCGCTGGCCCAGCTCGCGCGGCGCGAGCAGCCCGACGCGGGCTATGAACCCCTGCTGGAGGACCTGCTGGAGCCCGTGCTGGCCGACTGCCTGGCGCATGGCATACGCATCGTCAGCAACTTCGGTGCCGCCAACCCCGAAGGCGCGGCGCGCTGCATCCAGCGGCTGGCGCAGCGCCTGGGCCTGCGCGTGCCGCGCATCGCCGTGGTGCATGGCGACGATGTCAGCGGCCCGGCGTACCGCGGGGCGCTGCGGGCCGCGCTGGGCGCGGAGTTTCCCGAGGATTCGCTGGTCAGTGCCAACGCCTACATCGGTGCCCGCGCGATTGCCGAGGCCCTGCAGGCCGGCGCCGAGATCGTGGTGGCCGGCCGCGTGTCCGACCCCTCGCTGACCCTGGGGCCGGCCATGGCGCATTTCGGCTGGGCCTGGGACGACTGGGACCGCCTGGCGCGCGCCACCATGGCAGGCCACCTGCTGGAATGCGGCGCGCAGGTCACGGGCGGCTACTTTGCCGACCCGGGCTTCAAGGACGTGCAGGGCCTGGCGCGGCTGGGCTATCCCATCGCCATCATCGAGCCCTCGGGCGACTGCACCATCACCAAGCCCGAAGGCACGGGCGGCCTGGTCAGCGAACGCACGGTCAAGGAACAGCTGCTGTACGAGGTGCACGACCCGGCCGCCTACCTGACGCCCGACGTGGTGGCCGACCTGTCCGAGGCCGAGGTGCACCAGGTGGGGCCTGACGCCGTGCGCCTGAGCGGCGTGCGCGGCCATGCGCACAACGGCCACTACAAGGTCAATGTCTGCCATGCCTCGGGCTGGCTGGCCGAGGGCGAGATCTCCTATGCCGGCCCGCGCGCCCTGGAGCGCGCCCGGCTGGCCGGCGAGGTGCTGCGCGAGCGCCTGGGCGGCGAGGCCGCAGGCGACCTGCGCCTGGACTGGATCGGCGTGGCCAGCGTGCTGGGCGATGACGCCGGCCGCTGGCGCGACGCGCAGCCGGCCGGCGCAGCCGCCCCCCAGGACGTGCGCCTGCGCGCTGCCTGGCTGCGCCCCACGCAGGCCCAGGCGCGGCGCCTGCCGCGCGAGGTCAATGCGCTGTACACCTGCGGGCCGGCCGGCGGCGGCGGCGTGCGCACGGCGCTGCGCGCGCGGCTGGGCACGGTGTCCTGCCTGCTGGCGCAGCAGAGCGTCGCCACCGGATGGAAGTGGGCCGAGGGAGAGATCGACAAAGGGGTCGACAAAGGGGTCGAGAAAGAAGCCGGGGAGCACGCCGCATGAACACACTGCCAACCACGATGCCCGTCACCGTGCCGTTGTACCGCCTGGCGCACGGGCGCACGGGGGACAAGGGCAACCGATCCAACATCAGCCTCATCGCCTGGAATGCCGCCTGCTGGCCCGTGCTGGTGGAGCAGATCACCGAAGAGCGCGTGGCCGCGCACTTCGCCGCCCGGCGCCCGGCGCGCGTGCAGCGCTTCGTGCTGCAGCGCCTGCAGGCCATGAACTGGGTGCTGGACGCGGTGCTGGACGGCGGCGTCAACGACGCGCTCAACCTCGACAGCCACGGCAAGGCGCTGTCGTACTGGCTGCTGCAGATGCAGGTCCACATACCGGCTTCGCTGCTGCCCCACCTGGCGCCGGAGTAGCCGGCAGCACCCGCCCGTCACACATTCATCACAACAAAGGAGACAGACATGCACTTTTCGCACAACTTCCCCCGCCGCCATGCGCTCGCGCTGGCCGCATGCGCGCTGGCGGCCGCCGCCGCACCGGCCCTGGCGCAGGACTATCCGTCCAAGCCCATCACCTTCGTCGTGCCGTTTGCGGCCGGCAGCGCCACCGACCAGCTGGCACGGGCGCTGGGCCAGGCCGTGACCACGGCGACCAAGCAGGCCGTGGTGGTCGAGAACAAGGGCGGCGCCAGCGGCATGATCGCGGCCCAGCAGGTGGCGCGCTCGGCGGCCGATGGCTACACGGTGCTGATCACCACCAACACCACGCACGCGGCCAACCAGCATCTGTACAAGAAGCTGCCCTATGACGCGGTCAAGGACTTCGCGCCCGTGGCCGGGCTGGGCAAGGGCGGCCAGGTGCTGGTGGTGCGCGCCGATGCGCCGTACAGGAACGTGGGCGATCTGCTGGCGGCGGCGAAGAAGCAGCCGGGCAAGCTGTCGTTCGGCAGCGGCAGCTCCTCCAGCCGCGTGGCCGGTGAAATGCTCAAGCAGCTGGCCGGCGTGGACCTGATGCACGTGCCCTACAAGAGCAATCCGCTGGCCATCACCGACCTGCTGGGCGGCCAGATCGACCTGATGATCACCGACACCTCCACCGGCGTGCCCCAGGTCAAGTCGGGCAAGCTGCGCGCCCTGGGCTACTCCACCACCCAGCGCAGCCCGCAGCTGCCCGAGGTGCCCACGCTGGAGGAGGCCGGCGTCAAGGGCTATGACATGGGCTACTGGTTCGCCGCCTATGCGCCGGCCGGCACGCCCGAGGCCGTGGTGGCCCGCCTGAACCGCCTGCTGTCCGACGCCGTGCACAGCGCGGGCGCCAAGTCCTTCTTCGACATGTCCGGCTCCCAGGGCTGGACCGCCACACCGCAGGAACTGGCCGCCTTCCAGGCCGCCGAGACCCAGAAGTGGGGCCAGGTGATCAAGGCCGCCGGCATCCAGCCCGAGTAGGCCGCTCCCCCGCTCTCCCGTTCCCTTTTTTTCCGAACCGTCCTAGGCCGCCGCAATGCACGGCGGCCAGGGCGCAGCCTTGCCTGTGCCATGACCCCAAGGAGACAACATGCACATCAGATCCACCCATCCACTGGCCCTTGCCCTGGCCGTATCCGGCCTGCTGACCGCCTGCGGCGGCAGTGACTCGCCCGCCGGTTCGCAGGCGCCGCGCATGCAGCTGAGCATCAGCGCCACCGAGGACTTTGCCGGCAGCTACGGCAGTGTCGGCGCCTACGAGAAAGTCACCGGCGTGCTGCGCGGCGAGCTGGACCCGGCCGACCCGAAGAACGCCGTGATCCAGGACCTGGCGCTGGCGCCCGTGAATGCGCGCGGCATGGTCGAGTACAGCACCGACTTCGTCATGCTCAAGCCCAAGGACATGTCCAAGGCCAGCGGTGTGCTGCGCTATGACGCGCCCAATCGCGGCAACATCCTGACCATGCCCAACCCCACGGCCACGCCCGGCGATGCGGTCTACCTGGAGCGCGGCTACGTGCTGCTGTACTCGGCCTGGCAGGGCGATGTGCCCAAGTCCACGCCAGCGCGCCTGACGGTCACCGTGCCCGTGGCCCGCAACAAGGACGGCAGCAGCATCACGGGCAGCTACCGCACCGAGCTGGTCCCGGCCGCCGCCGTGCCCTCCATGGCCCTGCCCGGCGGCGTGTTCAACGGGACCATGATCCCCTACGAGCCCGCCAGCCTGGACAACACGCAGGCCGGCTACTCGCTCACGCGCCGCATCAACGAAACCGATGCGCGCCAGACCGTGCCTGCGGGCGACTGGAAGTTCGCCAGCTGCGATGCCGCCGCCAATCCCTTCCCCGGCACACCCAGCGCCACCAATGTCTGCCTGAAGGGCGGGTTCGACCCGCAGTACCTCTACGAGCTGGTCTATGTGGCCAAGGACCCCAAGGTCATGGGCGTGGGCCTGGCCGCGCTGCGCGATACGGTGAGCTTCTTCCGCGCCAAGGCGGCCGATGCCGACGGCAAGGCCAATCCGCTGGCCGGGCGCATCACGCACACCATCGGCCAGGGCACCTCGCAGTCGGGCAATGCCATGAAGACCTTCCTGCACCTGGGCTTCAACCAGGCGCTCGATGGCGGCAAGGTCTTCGACGGCATGTATGCCCACGTGGCCGCGCGCCAGACCAACATCAACACGCGCTTTGCCGTGCCCGGCGGCGGGGGCGGCCTGCGCACCGACCACACGGCCTTTGGCCAGACCGCGCCGCGCGGCCTGGACAAGGACTACAGCGATGAGGTCAGCGGCCGCCAGGGCGGTGTGATGAAGCGCTGCGAAGCCAGCAACACCTGCCCCAAGTTTTTCCTGGGCCTGTCCGGCACGGAGTTCTGGCAGCTGCAGGGCTCGCCCGTGCTGACCGATGCCAACGGCCTGCGCGACATCGCCCAGCCCGCCAATGCGCGCATCTACTACTACGCCAGCACCCAGCACGGCGGTGCGGGCGGCACGGCCAGCATCGGCTATGCGCCCACGCGCAATGTCTATCCGGCCGGCACCGTGGTGCACTTCAACGACACCTTCCGCGCGCTGTTCATCGCGCTGGAGGACTGGGTGGTGCGCGGCACCGAGCCGCCGGCCAGCCAGGTGCCCAGGCTGGCCGACGGCACCCTGGTGCGGCCCGACAAGCTGGTCTTTCCCGCCATGAAGGGCCTGAGCTGGAGCGTGGGCGGCGTGCAGACCGCCATCCCCGAGTTCCGTTACCTGGCGCGCCACAACGGCTTTGCGCTGCTCGACTTCGGCCCGCAGTACGTGCCGCAGGACGAAAGCGGCATCGCCACGCTGCAGCCGCCGCGCGCCACGGGCAAGGACTACGCCATCCTCGTGCCCCAGGTCGATGCGGCCACCGGCCTCACGCGCGCCGGCATCCGCAGCGTGGAAGCGCGGGCACCGCTGGGCACCAGCATGGAGTTCAACTACGTGGCCACGCCGGGCATCGTGGACCTGTCCAACCTCACGGGCAGCTTCATCCCCTTCCACAAGACGCGCGCGGCGCGGCTGGCGGCCGGTGACGGGCGGCCGTCACTGGAGGAGCTGTATGTCGACCAGGCCGGCTACGTGAGCGCCGTCACGGCGGCGGCCCAGGACCTGGTGCGCCAGCGCCTGCTGCTGCAGCGCGACGCGGACGCGCAGATCACCGCCGCGCGTGCGGCGGCGGTGCTGCCTTGAGCCTGCGCTGAACGCAGGCCTCAGACGGCCTGGCCGCGAAAGCGCATGGCCGCCTGGCGCGAGACCTCGGCCAGCAGCTGCTCGCTGCGCTGGCGCTCGCGCAGCCAGCGGGCATCGTTGCTGCCGGCGGCCACGTCGCTGCGCAGCAGGTGCAGGGCGGGCGCGGCGCCATGGCGGGCCGCGTAGTCGGCCACGGCATCCATGGTCTTGAGGATGTGGTCGGCCAGCGGCATGTGCTCGCCCGTGGCCGGGTCCACGTACACGGCCTCCAGGCCGAAGCGGCAGGCCTGGAAGCGGTTGTAGGTGTAGACCAGGTAGTCGTCCTCCACGGGCGTGAAGGGCTGGGTGTCCATGAACCAGGCGGCCAGCGCCTGCACATAGCCGGACAGGGCGGCTGCGCGCTCGATGGTCAGCGGCGTGTCGAACACGCGGATCTCGATGGTGCCGAACTCCGGCTTGGGCCGGATGTCCCAGTAGAAGTCCTTCATGCTCTTGACCACGCCCGTGCGCGTCATCTTGTCGAAGTACTGCTCGAACTCGCTCCAGTGCAGCACGCAGGGCGCGCGGCCCGACAGCGGAAAGGCGAACACCGAGTTCAGCCGCGCCGAGTCGAAGGCCGTGTCGTGGCCCTGCACGTAGGGGCTGGAGGCCGACAGCGCAATGAAGTGCGGGATGTAGCGCGACATGCGGTGCAGCATCAGCAGGGCCGCATCGGCGTCGGGGCAGCCGATGTGCACGTGCTGGCCGAAGATGGTGAACTGCTTGGACAGGTAGCCATACAGCTGCGACAGCTCCTGGAAGCGCGGCTTGTCGTAGATGCGCCGCTCATGCCACTGCTGGAAGGGGTGGGTGCCGCCGCCCACCACGGCGATGTTGAGCTTGTCGGCGCTTTTGACCAGGGCATCGCGGATCTGGCTGAGCTGGCCCAGCACCTCCGAGGCCGAATGGCAGACGCTGGTGGAGATCTCGATCATGCTGTTCGTCATCTCGGGCACCACGCTGCCGGGCAGCGGGTTCTTGAGCATGAGGCGCAGCATGTCCTCGGCGTAGGGGGCCAGGTCGTAGTCGTGGGTGTTGACCAGCTGCAGTTCCAGCTCCACGCCCAGGGTCAGCGGTTCGGACGAGTTGAAGGCTTCAAGACTCACGTTCATCTCCTGCGGTGTTCGAGCGGCTCAGCGGCTTCCAGGGACGGGAGCTTTCGCCGGAGCGGTAGATGGCCACGGTGGCCAGGGCGGCGCCCAGCACCTCCATCACCAAAATGGTGGGCAGGGCCACGCCTGCGATCTGCGCGCCCAGCTCGGGCGCGGCGGCCACGAACTGCGAGGCGATCAGCAGCGCCACCGATGACATGGGCGCCATGGCGCAGCCCACCCAGAAGGCCTGGCGCCAGTTGGCGCCCGTGCCCACATTGCCCACGGCCACGCCCAGGGTCTTGGCGACCAGGCGTGCCAGGATCACGGCGCCCACCACGCCGGCCACCGGCGCGCTCCAGTCGGCCTGTGCGGCCACGGTGGAGACCAGCACGAACATCAGCATGGTCAGCAGCGAGGCCGCCGTGCCCAGCTGGCGCGGCCAGGCCCAGGGGCGCGGGTTGAACTGCTTGAGCAGGATGCCGCCCAGCAGCGCCGCCAGCGGCGCCGAGCCGCCCAGGTACGAGGTCAGCGGCACGCTGGCCGAGATCAGGGTGAGAAAGAGGATGGAGGTGTTCTCGCTGGCCGGACTCATGAAGCGCAGCGCCAGGCGCATCAGCACGGCCAGCACCAGGGCCACGGCCACCGAGACGCCCAAGACCACCAGCACCGGCATGATCGAGGCCACGAAGCCGGCCTTGGGCTGCGTCAGCATGCCCGCCTTGGCGCTGCCCAGGGCCAGCGCATACAGCGTGGACAGGGTGGCCAGCACCAGGCCGCGATCGGTCACGGCGCCTGCGGCACGCATGTCGGCCACCACGCGCGTCAGCACCAGGGGCGAGGCCGCCATGGCCACCAGGGCCAGCGGCCCGGCCACTTCTGGGGCCATGCCCAGCCAGCCCAACACCAGGGAGACCAGCACGTAGGTCAGCGCGGACTCGGCCACGCTTTGCACCAGCACCATGGGGTTGTGGCGGAACCAGCGCAGCGTGATGCGCCCGCCGCATTCGAACAGCACGATGGCCACGCCCAGCTCCAGCAGGAACAGCCCCGTGCCCTGCAGCGGCCAGGTGGTGTTGGCCCCAAAGCCGATCAACCCGGCAATGCCGCCGACCAGCGAGTAGCCGACCACCTTGGGCAGGGCGGCATGGCGCTGGCAGGCATAGCCGACCATGGTGGCCACGGCCAGCAGCAGGGACCACTGAACCGTGGCCAGCCCGGCCGAAGGCCGCAGCCACGGTTCCCAGAAGCTCAGCATGTCATTCATCAGCGACGTCCTTTGCGCGAGCCAGTGGCCCGCAAGCGAAGCTCCGCAAGGCCTTCCCTGCGGCGCGGGCAAGCCCGCGTCCCGTGCGCCTGGCACGGGGACACTTCGTTGGCGATCCACTGGCGTGACTGCCAGGCTGCAAGGCCGGGCGGGCACGCCAGCACGTGGGTTCCGCGTGGTTCCCGAGGTCCCGCAGGCTCAGGGGCGGAAGAAACTCAGCGGCGCTGTGCGCAGACGGCGGCGGATGGCCGAATAGATGCGCGAGCGGTCGACTCCGCTGACATTGTGTGCCCTCAGCGCAACGCGGAATGCCAGATAAAAGCTGACAGTGACGTTCAACGCGCCATTGATGGGCAGTAGGGCAATCGCCCACCAGAACATGTCGGAGTGCAGAACCTCCCAGCCCAGGGCGGCCATGGCGGCCCCGATCTGGCCGGCCGACAGCGTGACGTGGCGCACCTCCAGCCCCAGGCCGAAGAAGGCCGCAAAGGCCGGCACCAGGCCCAGCATCATGCCCAGCGAGACATTGGCGGCAAAGCCCGAGATGTTCTTGCGCCAGAAATGCGCCCAGCGATCCGCGCGCCCGGCGCCCAGCCAGCGCGTGATGCCGGGGTTGTAGCGGATCACCGAGTCCAGCCGGCGCAGCACGAACCAGTTCTCGGCCCAGCCCGCGATCAGGCTGCTGGCAAACAGCAGCACGCCCGTGAAGGCAGCGAACAGCGGCGACAGGCCCAGCAGGCTCAGCGAATCGAGCACGGCAATCGCATGCGGCTCGTCGATGGGCGTGTGGCCGAACAGCTGCGCATAGCCCAGCGACAGCAGCAGCACCATGGGCAGCACCACCAGTACGTTGCCCAGCACGGCCGCCACCTGGGAGCGCACCAGGTGCGCGACCTCGTCCACGAATTCCTCGATGGCCTCGCTGGCGCGCAGGTCCTTGAGCTTGGCGGCCATGGCCGGCGCCGTCATGGCCGGCTGCTTGGTGGCCACCGTGAAGTGCAGCAGCTGGATCAGCACGAAGCTGATGGAGTAGTTGATGCCCGCGGCCAGCCCGCCCCAGAAAGCCGACAGCCCCAGCGCGTAGAGCGCGAACTTGAGCAGCGTGGTGAAGGCCATCACGAAGCCGCCGCCGGCGGCCTTGGTCACCATGGACAGGTACTCGCGGCCCGTGCGCGTGATGTAGTGCTCGCCGGTCTCGGCGCTGCGCTCGGCCACCTTGGCGGCCAGCAGCGAGGTATTGGTGGCCAGCAGGGCGCGCAGGCTGCGCCGCTCGATGCCCACGGACACCAGGTTGGCCAGCAGGTCGGCCGTCTCGGTGGCGCGGTTGTCGGCCAGCAGGCAGTCGAGCAGGCGCCTGACGCGCAGGATGCGCGCGCGCAGCTGGCGAAGGCGAAACACCAGGCCCACCGAAATCCCTTCGGACTCGAAATGCGCGTACACCGATGTCACGGCCGCGCGGCAGGCATCCAGCCGTTCGCGCAGCCGGGCCTCGGCCGCGTCGCGCCGGTCGTTGGTGCGCAGCGCGTGCAGCACCTCCACGCGCAGGCTTTCCGCATCGTGGATCAGGGCGTGGAAGGGCTGGTCGTCGCGCGCCTGCTCGTCCATGCGCAGGCGCAGCTCGGGCGAGAAGCCCGTGGACAGGATCTGTCCCGTGCAATAGGTGATGGAGCCCAGCAGGCTGTTCTGCCAGAAGCTGCTGCCCTGGCCCTCGCTGCCATCGGTCAGCAGTACGGCGATGCGCTCGAGCAGGGCCGCGTCCAGCGCATGCAGCCAGCGCGCGTCGAATTCGTCGGGCATGGCCAGCATGAACAGCTCGGAGGCATCGACCGTCTCTGGCGTGCTGGGCAGCAGCTTGTAGCGCACGCGCTCGGACAGCTCGCTGAACATGTTGGTGCGCGGCGCAAAGCCGAAATCGGCCAGCAGCGCCGTGATGTCCACGGTATCGATGAAGCGCAGCCACCACGCATGCAGGCGCTGGCGCACGGCCGGATCGGCCTCCACGGCCTCCACCAGCAACTGCACGCGCTGCACCGCGCCGTCCACCGACGGCTTGGGCGCGCGCACCCACTCCAGCAGGTGGATCAGCCAGATATGGCGGTGCGCGAGGTCGGCCTCGGGGTCGAGTGCGGCCAGAAGGCCGGGCAGGTCTTGGGTGATTCGCTTCATGTAGGGGTCTTGCGGCAGGGCGGAAGACTAGCGCCTCCCCCGAGGAACGCGCTCAGTGCAGCACGCGGTTGTCAGGGTCTGGAAAGCTGTCGCCGCCAGCGCCCGACTGCAGATGAAAGCGCGGGATGGGGCACTCGAAGACTTCGCCCTCGTGGCTGATGCACAGATAGGTGCCCTGCATGCTGCCGTTGGGCGTGCGCAGCTGGCAGCCGCTGGTGTACTCGAAGGTCTCGCCGGGCTGCAGCAGCGGCTGGCGGCCGATCACCCCCAGGCCCTTGACCTCTTCGACATGGCCCAGTTCGTTGGTGATGATCCAGTGGCGCGCGATCAACTGGCCCGGCACCTGGCCGGTATTGGTCACGGTGATCGTGTAGGAGAAGGCGTACACGCCTGCCGCTGGAGCGGATTGCTCTGGCAAAAAGGCGGGGCGGACCTGGACCTGGAACTCGTTCATGGGCATGGCGGCAATGGTAACTGCCCGCAATGTACCGGCTTGCGAACGTCCCCACGCGCCGCCACCCATGGCTTTGTGCCGTCGCTGGTGCCGGCATGGGCTAGCTGCGACAATCGCAGGCCATGAGCCCCACCTACCGCATCGCCCCCTCCATCCTGTCTGCCGACTTCGCCCGTCTGGGTGACGAGGTCAAGAATGTGATCGCCTCCGGCGCCGACTGGATCCACTTCGACGTGATGGACAACCACTACGTGCCCAACCTCACGTTCGGTCCCATGATCTGCGAGGCCCTGAAGCCCCATGCGAAGACGCCCGACGGCCAGCCCGTGCCCATCGACGTGCACCTGATGGTCTCGCCCGTGGACGAACTGGCCACGGCCTTCGCCAAGGCAGGCGCCGACTACATCAGCTTCCACCCCGATGCCACGGCCCACGTGCACCGCAGCATCCAGAACATCCGCGCCCAGGGCGCCAAGCCCGGCCTGGTGTTCAACCCCGCCGCCCCGCTGGACGTGCTGGACTGGGTCATCGACGACATCGACCTCATCTTGCTGATGAGCGTGAACCCCGGCTTCGGCGGCCAGAGCTTCATCGACAGCACGCTGCGCAAGATCGAGGCCGCGCGCAAGCGCATCGAGGCCAGCGGCCGCGACATCCGCCTGGAAGTGGACGGCGGCATCAAGGAAACCAACATCCGCCGCGTGGCCGATGCCGGCGCCGACACCTTCGTGGCCGGCAGCGCCATCTTCGGCAAGCCTGACTACAAGGCCGTGATCGACGCCATGCGCGGCGCCCTGGCCGCCTGAGCTTCGGCCTGCCTCCAGCAAAAAAGGGCCCGCGAATTGCGGGCCCTTTTCGTTGCCAACGGCGCTTTCAGCCGCCCAGCTCATGCTCTCCGGGCATGACGAAGATGCTCTTGCCCTGCGTGTCGAAACCGGGCGGCGCAAAGCGCGCCACCGGGACATGGTTGTGCTGGATGGAGCTGACCTTCCACGCGAATGTGCGGCCCTGGCTGGTGAAATTCACGGTTTCGCCGCAGGCGATATTGATGGGCGCTTTCTGCGATAGATCGACAGTACGGTAGACGCCCGCAGGCGCGGGCGATCCGTAATAGGATTTTCCGTTTGCAAAGCGTTCCGCATGGGCCGGCAATGCAGCCATGACGATTGCTGCGGTGCCCAATATGAATATGGATTTCATTGAATATGCCTCCGAAATAGGGCGGATACATGGGCGGATTCATGAAATCCGCCATGAACTGTATTCAGTCCATGGCGGAGACTGTAGAGTCATTGGCTTTTATATATCCGGGCAGCCGGATGACATTTCAGCCATATTGCCGAAAATGCGTGGCAATCTTCAGAAACTATGGCGCATGCCGAGTTCAGCGCCTGTGGAGCTGCCGCCCGCAGCCAGTCCGGTGGTGCCGCCATTGAGGCTGAAATTGGCCCCGCCCTTGTTGGTCACGCGTGCAAGGGTTCCGTACAGTGCCGTGCGCCGCGACAGGTTGTGCACATAGCCGATCGCATACCTGTTGGCATCGCTGCCATTGAAGGCCACCGGGCCACGGCGCGAATCGGTGCGCACATAGGAGGCGCGGATGTAGTTCGCCCCCACGGGCACGGTAAGGCCGACCTGCCAGCGGTCCTCGGAGCCCGCGATGCGGGTTCCATAGGTGCCATAGGGCAGGTCCTCGCGCTGGAAATACCCCATCAGCTTGGCAAAGCCGAAATCGTAGGAGGCGCCTGCGCCGTATTGCTTGAGCTTGGTGCCCGCAGCGTTCACATCGGTCGAGCCATAGGTGAGCGCCAGGTTCAGAGGGCCGTTGTCGTAGGTCAGGCGGCTGCCGAAATGGCGGCCGGCGCTGCTCACGGGGTCTTCGTCCAGGGCATACATCACTTCTGCCTGGAAACCGCTCCATTTGGGAGTGAAGTACTGGATGGCGTTGTCGCTGCGGTAGTAGTTCGAGAAGGTGCCGGGCAGGCGGCTGATGATGTTGGAGTTTGCCAGGCCGATCACGTTGAACGGGTCGAACTTGGTGGGATTTTGCGCAGCCGGCGTGAAATCGCGGCCCAGGCGCAGCTCGCCGAAGCCGCCCGCCAAGCTCACCGTGGAGCGGCGCTGGAAGAACTTGCCATTGGCGTTTGTCGTGCCGGTGTCGGCATAGAGGTCGGACTCCAGCCAGAACTCGGCCCTCAATCCGCCGCCCAGATCCTCGGTGCCGCGAAAGCCAAACCGGCCCGATGACAGCCCGCTGTTGTTCATGGTCATGTTGCTAGGCAGATCGCTGTTCTTCACGTAGCGCCCATTGACGTCAACGATGCCGAACAGGGTGATGGATGACTGCGCGCTGGCCGCCAGCGAAATGACGGGCAGTGCGGCCGCCAATATACGATTGAATTTCATGCCTGGTCCTTGTATTGAATGTGGATTCCATGCGCATCCATTTCCAAACGGATGCTGTTGTAAATACTAGAATTCACAGGCCGGCGCCAGGAGCCCTGAAAAGGAATCGACGGGGGGTGGCAAGCCAATCACAGGTTTTTAGGGCTCAACATGTTCCGTCCGGCCAACACCAATGGATTGCAATTCCATTCATGGCAGTTATCTTTCTTCAATATGTCTTGAATGTCACTTTTCTGTTGGGTAGATGGATTCTGGAGATTGATAGCATCCCGGGGGTTGAATCCGGTAAAGAAGAAAAAATCAATTCGTATCGGGTTGTTGATACGGCTGTGAGCGGGTATCGCAAGATAGGAGGGGACAGAAAAATGCGGCGCGAGGATGTCAAGCTGAGGATGCTGGCCAGGCGAGGGGACACGGGCGCCAGGCTTCAGCTCGGGGAGGCGTATCTGACCGGGGGCCCCGGCGTTTCCAGGAGCATCCCGGTGGGGTTGGAGTATCTGCAGGCCGCACTGCCTCAGGCCAGGCGCCAGGCCTCGGTCTGCATAGCCTTGCATCTGCCGCTCAGGGAGTTGCTGGAGCACGGGCTGCTGGAGACCCTGAGGATCGCGGCGGAGTATGAGGATGTCGGGCGCCAGAAGCTTGCCGCCTGGCATCTCATCCGGGGGGAGCTCGATCTGGCTCTGGAGTGCCTTGGCAAGTGCAGCGCTGCCCTGACAAGCCATCTGGCAAGCAGCGTGTCTGCGCACACATCCGGCGAGCTGCTGCAGGCGTTGCAGATCCTGCGCGCCATACAGCCGCTGGACATTGCCGAAGTCATGGCCTGCGAGGCCCGGCAGGCCATGGCCAAGGGCCAGTCGCACCGCGCCGTGCGGATGCTGGAGCTCCTGCGCGACCTGCCTCATGCCGCTCATGGCCCGGTCATGCAGCAGCTGATTGCCGACCTGGTCCACCAGGCGGAGGTGGCGGGCCATGACCTGGGACGGCTGACCGTGGGCTGGATCGAAGCCAGCCTGGACCGATGCGCCGCCAATGGCGACGTGCGCGCCTGCCACGTGCTTGGACGGGCGCTTTCGGGGCTGCCCTGTGCACACCTGGCTCCCGAAAACCTCGTGAATGCGCAGAACCTGCGCAAGGCCGCAGCCCTGCTGCTGCGCGCTGCCGATGGCGGCATCGTCACCGCCTGGCTGCACCTGTTCCGCATCTGCTCCGACTACCGCAGCTCGGTGGCCAATCCCACCCTGGCACGCTTTTGCCTGGAGAAGGCGGCACGTCACGGGCTGCCCGAGGCCGAGCGCCGTCTGGGTGCACTGGTGCTGCGTGATGCCACGCACATCGAACCCATGGAACAGGGCGTGGCCCTGCTCCATGCTGCAGCGGCCAAGGGGGACGTGCTGGCCGGGCTGCTGCTGCGTTCCTTGCTGCTGCCCGTGGGCGGAGACAACGAGGAGGAGGCCCTCGCGGCCATCGAGGCGGTACAGCCAGATGCCCCGCTGCTGGCCATGCGCCTGCGCCTGGCGCGCGTGTTCGGGCTCACCAAGCTGGAGGCGCTGTCGGTCAATCCCTCGACCGCCATGCGTCCCTGGGGGCTGGTGGTGGGCCACAACCCCCTGGTGGCCAAGGCCCGGCTGTGCGAGCCCCGTGCCGTGCCCGCGACCACGCCCGATGCCCAGCGCTGCCTGGAGCAGGCCGCGTCCATGTTCTCGGCACAGCAGGGGGAATCCCTGGCGCCGGAAGGCTCGCTGAGGGCCCGATCCCTGCAGATGCGGCGGCTGTTTCACCGCCTGCAGATCAGTGAAACGGTCTTCTTCGCTTCTGCCTCCTCACAGCAGCGCGATGCCATTCGCATTGGCACGAAATGGGCCAGGCGGCAGCAGCAGATCCTCCGGCAGGTGCTGGCCTGAGCCTCGCCTGTGCCCGCGTGCGAAGGAAAAGACATGAAGATCCTGATCGTGGATGCCCACCCGCCGTCGGCGCAGTACCTGTGCCAGGGCCTGTGCCAGGACGGATTCAACGTCGATGTCGTGCATGACGGTCTGCAGGGCCGCAACCTGGCACTGAGCCGCGCCTACAGCCTGCTCGTGCTGGATCTGGACCTGCCTGGCCAGAGCGGGCGTGCGGTCCTGCAGACCCTGCTCCAGGCGGGCGACACGCCCACCATCGTGGTCACCGCAAACGACAGTCTGGAGGACCAGGTGTTCTGCCTGCAGAACGGCGCCGATGACTACCTGGTCAAACCCGTCAGGTTGCCGGTGTTCCTGGCCCGTGCACGGCTGCGGATGCGAGGCTCTGCCGGCCAGGAGGGCCTGCGCCTGACATTGGCGGATCTGGTGCTGGACCTGTCGAAAAAGCGGGTCGAGCGTGCCGGCCGGCGGCTGGACCTCACTCGCCAGGAATTCGCCGTGCTGTGGCTGCTGCTGCAGCGCCAGGGCGATGTGGTCACGCGCGCCGAACTGGTGCAGCAGGTCTGGAGCCTGCCCGTCGATGCGCTGAACAACGTGGTGGATGTGGCGGTGTGCAGGCTGCGCAGCAAGCTCGATGATCCCTATGCGGTCAAGCTGCTGCACACGGTGCGCGGCATGGGCTACCTGCTGGCGTTGCGCGACGGGGATCCCGCCAAGTAGCCCTCATCTGCACTGCTTTGCTCTGGAGCGCCCGCTGCCACAACGCCGGCGTTCAGCCCAGCCACTGCCGGATGCGCCCCGCCAGCGCCTGGGCACTGATGCCGTAGCGCTCATGCAGCGTGGGCAGGGCGCCCGCGTCGAGGAAGGCGTCCGGCAGGCCCGCCAGCCGAAAGCGCGCGGGCCGCACATCGCGCTCCAGCAGGGCGCCGGCCACGGCCTCGCCCAGGCCGCCCACCACCGAATGGTTCTCCGCCACCACCACCAGCCGCGGCCCGCTGGCCACGGCCTGCACGATGGCCTGCACATCCAGCGGCTTGATGGTGGCGCAGTGCAGCACGGCGGCGCCCACGTTGTCGGCGGCCAGCAGCTGGCCGGCCTCCAGCGCGCGCATGGTCATGAAGCCGCTGGAGATGATGAGCACCTCGCGGCCCTCGCGCAGCATCTTCGCCTTGCCCAGCTCGAAACGGTAGTCGTACTCGTCCAGCACCAGCGGCACGTTGCCGCGCAGCAGCCGCATGTAGACGGGGCCGCGGTACGCCGCGATCTGGGGCACGGCCTGGGTGATGTCCAGCGCATCGCAGGGATCGACGATGGTCAGCCCCGGCACGGCCCGCATCATGGCCAGGTCGTCCGTGGCCTGGTGGCTGGGGCCGTAGCCCGTGGTCAGGCCGGGCAGGGCGCAGCAGATCTTGACGTCCAGGTTGTCCTCGGCAATCACCTGGTGGATGAAGTCATAGGCCCGGCGCGTGCCGAAGACGGCATAGGTGGTGGCAAAGGGCGTCAGCCCCTCCTTGGCCATGCCGCCGGCGGCGGCCATGAGCAACTGCTCGGCCATGCCCATCTGGAAGAAGCGCTCGGGGTGGGCCTGGGCGAACAGGTGCAGGTCGGTGTACTTGGCCAGGTCGGCCGTCATGCCCACCACATCGGGCCGGCTGGCGGCCAGCTCCACCAGGGCCTTGCCGAAGGGCGCGGCCTGCACGCGCTGGCCCTCGGCGGCGATGGAGGCGATCATGGCCGAGGTGGTCGGCCGGGGCTTGGGGGTGGCAAGAGGCATGTTCATGGCAGGGCGGGCTCCAGGGGTTGCGATGCGTCCAGGATGGCGATGGCCTGCTGCCACTCGGGCGGATCGACGCGGATGAAATGGTTCTTCTCGCGCTGCTCCAGGAAGGGCACGCCCTTGCCCATCAGCGTGTCGCAGAGGATGACGCGGGGCCGGTCCTCGGCCAGCGCCCGCGCCGCGTCGAAGGCCTGGACCACCTGGACCAGATCGTTGCCGTCCACGCGCTGCACATGCCAGCCGAAGGCGGCCCATTTGTCGGCCAGCGGCTCGAAGCCCAGCATGCGCGTGGACGGGCCGTCGGCCTGCTGGTTGTTCACGTCCACCAGGCAGATCAGCCGGCCCAGGCCGTGGTGGGCTGCGGACAGCGCGGCCTCCCAGGTCGAGCCTTCGTCCAGCTCGCCGTCGGACATGGAGTTGTAGACAAAGGCATCGCTGCCCCTGTGGCGCAGCGCCAGCGCCATGCCCACGGCGATCGGCAGGCCCTGGCCCAGCGAGCCGCCCGAGATTTCCATGCCCGGCGTATAGCTGGCCATGCCCGACATGGGCAGGCGGCTGTCATCGCTGCCATAGGTCTGGAGTTCCTCGTCGGACAGGATGCCCGCCTCGGCCAGGGCCGCGTAGAAGGCGATGGCGTAGTGGCCGTGCGAGAGCAGGAAGCGGTCGCGGCCCTCCCACCCGGGCTCATCGGGCCGCAGCCGCAGCGCGTCGCCATAGGCCACGGCCAGCACATCGGCCCAGCCCAGGGCCTGGCCTATGTAGCCCTGGCCCTGTACCTCGCCCATTTGCAGGGCGCGGCGGCGTATGCGCCAGGCACAGGCCGCGAGCCGGTCCAGGCGCTGTTGCAGTTCTTGGTTCATGCATCGTCTCCTCGGGATGGAAGGGCGCGCGGCTCAGCGCAGGATGCTGGCCGGCACATAGGACACCAGCGCCAGCACCGCCAGCGCCACCAGGTAGAAGGGAATCAGCTCGCGCACGGTCTGGCCCACCTTGACCCGGGCCAGCGAGCTCGTGATGAACAGCGTCGTGCCCACGGGCGGCGTGTACAGCCCCAGGGCCAGGTTCACGACCATCATGATTCCCAGCTGGGTCATGTCCATGCCGATGCTCTGGGCCAGCGGCACGAACACCGGCGTGAGCAGCAGCACGGCGGCCGGCAGGTCGATGAACATGCCGATGAAGAGCATCAGCAGGTTCATCAGCACGATCACCAGCCAGGCCGAATGCACATGCGACTGCACCCACTGGACGATGCCATCGGGCATGCGGTCGAAGGTCAGCAGCCAGCCGATGGCCGCCGAGGCCATGATCACCAGCAGCACCACGCCCGTGGCCAGGCCCGCATGCACCACCGCATCGTTGAGCCGGCGCCAGCCCAGGTCGCGGTACACCACGGCCGACACCAGGCCTGCATACAGCGTGGACAGCACGGCCACCTCGGTGGGCGTGGCGATGCCCAAGCGCAGGAACACGATGATCAGCACCGGCAGCAGCAGGGCCGGGCTGGCGTACAGCAGGTGGCGCCGGAAGGCGGGCCAGGCGAAGGGCGTGGTGTCGCGCGGAAAGCCGCGCCTGCGGCCCACCCACCAGCACACACCCATGAAGCCCGCGCACATCAGCAGCCCCGGCACGATGCCCGCCACGAACAGCGCCGCAATCGATGCATTGGCGCTGAGCGCGAACAGGATCATGGGGATCGACGGCGGGATCAGGATGTCGATGGTGGCCGCCGCCGCCAGCGTGGCCGCCGAGAACGCGGGCGGATAGCCCAGCCGCCTGTGCCACGGGATCATCAGCGAGCCGATGGCCGAGGCGTCGGCCACGGCCGAGCCCGACACCCCGCCGAACAGCGTGGACGACATCACCCCCACCTGGGCCGGCCCGCCGTGAAAGCGCCCTATCAGCGCCGACAGCACGCCCACCAGGGCCTCGCCCAGGCGCCCGCCCATCATCAGCGAGCCGGTGAGCATGAAGAACGGGATGGCGATCAGCGGAAAGCTCTGCACCTGGGCCACCATCTGCTGCACCAGCAGGTCCAGCGGCACGCGGTCCGAGGTGGCGGCCGCCGCCATGGCGCCCATGAGCAGCGCGTGGGCAATGGGCATGGCGATCACGGCGCCCGCCATGAAGACGAAAAGCATGATGAAGGACATGGCACCCTCCCTTCACCAGTGCGCGCCGGCCACGGGCCGGGCCGGTTCGGCAGACGCACCAGCCGCACCGGCCTGCGCGGATACCCGGTCCCTGCCCGCCACGCAGGCGCGCCATGCCGACTGCAGGGCCAGCAGGGCCAGCAGCGCCATGCCCACCATCACGCAGCCATAGGTCAGCGAGCCGGGAATGCCCAGGATCTGGCTGCGCTCGTCATGCACGATCTCCAGCATGTTCAGCGTGGACCAGGCCAGCGTGGCGTACAGGGCGGCCACGGCCAGCCAGCCCAGCACGGCCGTGGCGCGCCGCACGCGGGCCGGCAGGGCCTCGACCAGGAAGCTGGTGGTGATGTGGGCGCCATGGGCGGCGGCCAGCACCACGCCCGACATCACCAGCCAGGGAAACAGCAGCTCGGGCACCTCGTTGGCCCACTGCAGGCTGGTGCCGCTGGCATAGCGCAGGGCGGTGTTGCACACCAGGATCACGAAGATCACCAGGGTGCTGGTCCACAGCACGGCGCGGCACAGGCCCGTGACCAGGCGTTCGATGAGGTTCATGGATGGCTCCCTGCGCTTGACTGCGCGCCCGCGGCCTTGACGACCTTGGCGATATAGGGGCCCGCAGGGCTGGCCAGCCACTTGTCCTGCACCTTGGCCGTGGCCTGGGCGAAAGCCCGCGCGTCGATGGTGCTCACCTCCACGCCCTTGGCGCGGATGTCGTCCAGCAGCTTGTCGTCGGCCTCGCGCGCCAGCTGGCGCTGGTAGGCCGTGGCCTCCTGCGCGGCCTCGGCCAGCAGCGTGCGGTCGGCGGCCGGCAGCCGGTCCCAGCTGCGCTTGCCCATGATCAGCGGCGTCATCTGGAACATGTGGCCCGTCAGCGCCAGGTGCTTTTGCACCTCGTACAGCTTGCTGGCGTGGAAGTTGGCCAGCGGGTTTTCCTGGCCGTCGACCACGCCCTGCTGCAGGGCCACGTACAGCTCGGCGAACTTGATCTGCTGGGCCTCGGCGCCCAGGGCCTGGATGATGTCCACCAGCACCGCGTCGGGCGGCGTGCGCATCTTCAGGCCCTTGAGATCGTCCACGCTGCGCAGGGGCCGCTTGCTGTTGGTCATGTGGCGTATGCCGTTGTCCCAGTAGCCCAGCACCACCATGCCCTTGGCGGCCGATTTGTCGGCCAGCTCCCGGCCCAGCGGCCCGTCCAGCACCTGGAAGGCACGGGCCGGCGTGGCGAAGAGAAACGGCATGCCATAGGCCGCGTACTCGGGCACGGCCGCGGCCACCGCGCCCTGGGAATTGGCCGACAGGTCCAGCGCGCCCGTGCGCAGGGCCGTGACCATGGCCGCGTCGTCGCCCAGCTGGGCCGAGGGGGCGACCTGCACCTCGATGCGGCCTGCGCTGCGCGCCTTCACCAGCTCGGCGAACTTCAGCGATGCCAGGTGGCGCGGATTGTCGGGCGCGGCGCCGTGCCCCAGCGTGAGCTTGACGGCCTGGGCACAGGCCAGGGCCGGCAGCAGCAGGGCGCAGGCGGCCAGGGCGGCGCGGTGGAAAAGCGTGCTTTGCATGGTCTTGTCTCCTTTGCTTGGGTTGTGTGCGGCCATGCAGGCCATGGCCAGGCGCGCGGGGCTCAGTGGATGAGCATCCCGCCGTTCACATCGAGCGTGATGCCCGTGCAATAGGCGGCCAGGTCGCTGGCCAGGAATACGCAGGCGCCGGCCACATCGTCGGCGCGGCCCAGGCGGGCCAGCGGAATCGTGGCGGAGATCTCGCGCTTGCGCTCGGGGCCGAGCTTGCCCTGGGTGATATCGGTCTCGATCAGGCCCGGCGTGACGCAGTTGATGCGTATGCCCTCGGCGCCGAACTCGCGCGCCATGGCGCGGGCCAGCCCCAGCACGCCGGCCTTGGCGGCCGAATAGTGCGGCCCGCCGAAGATGCCGCCGCCGCGCTGGGCCGAGACGGAAGAAATGCAGACGATGGCGCCCGCTTGCTGCCTGCGCATGGCCGGCAGCACGGCCTGGGACATGTACAGCGTGCCGCGCAGGCTCACGTCGAGCACGCGGTCGTAGTCGGCCCCGCCGATCTCCAGCGTGCCCACGGCCTGCGTGATGCCGGCGTTGTTGACCAGCGCGTCGATGCGGCCGAAGGCGCGCAGCACGGCGGCGGCCGCCGCCTCGCACGAGGACTTGTCCGTCACGTCGGCCACCAGCCCCAGGTGCCCGTCGCCCAGCCGCGCGGCCGCGCCGGCCGGATCGGCCCGCTCCAGGTCGAGGATGGCCACGCGGGCCCCCTGGGCGGCCATCTGGCGCGCCGTGGCAAAACCGAGTCCGTTGATCCCTGCGCCGCCGGTGATGATGGCGACCCTGTCCTTGAGCAGCATGTGCCTGTCTCCGCTGTAGTGGTGGTGGATGCAGCCATCTTGGGCTGTCACGAGCATGAAGACAAACGATGTTTCATCAGCCTAAGATGACGGTTCTTCAGCTCACGTACGGGGTCTCCCGGGGTCTGCCCGTGAGCTGCCCGCGTCTTCGAGGAACTTGCCATGGCATCCATTCCCAGCAGTGCCCACCTGCAGGCCTTCGAGGCCGTGGCGCGCCGGCGCAGCTTCGCGCTGGCCGCCTCCGAGCTGCACCTGACGGCCTCCGCCGTCAGCCACCAGGTGGCCAAGCTGGAGGCGCAGCTGGGCGTGCGCCTGTTCGAGCGCAGCGCGCATGGCGTGCGCCTGAGCCGCCCGGGGCAGGCCTACCTGGAGCGCGTGGGCGGCGCGCTGGCGGCCATCGTCTCGGCCACCGAGGACCTGCGCCACAGCATGAGCAACAGCCTCTACGTGCACTGCGCGCCCAGCATCGCCAGCCTCTGGCTCATGCCCCGGCTGCGGGACTTCGCACGGGCCTGCCCGCACATTGCGCTGAACCTGTCGGCTGCGCATTCGCACAGCGACTTCGCGCTGGGCCAGGCCGATATCGACATCCGCTACGGCATTGCGCAGTGGCCGGAGCTGGAGGTGGAGCCCCTGTTCGAGGAGCACATCCTGCCGCTGGCCAGCCCCGCGTTCGTGGCCGAGCATGGACTGCAGCGCGTGCAGCAGTTGCTGCATGTGCCGCTGATCCAGAGCAACGTCAGCATCGTCCAGTGGTCGGACTGGTTCCAGGCGTTCTCGCAGCTGCGCGCGCCAGAGCGCTTTGCCGTGCGCTTCGACCGCGCCCAGATGTCGCTGGACGCGGCCACGCAGGGCCTGGGCGTGGCGCTGGAAAGCGCCATGAACGCGGGCGGCCACATTGCCGACGGCCGGCTGGTGGCCCCCTTCGGCATGGACCGGGCCCTGCGCGTCAAGGCCCACTTTGCCGTCTACCCCGCGCGCAACGCCCGGCGCCCCGCCGTGGCGGCCTTCCTGGCCTGGCTGCATGCCGAGGCCGCCCGCACCGAGCAGCAGCCCTGCCGCCAGTGCCCGGACTGAGTTGGCGGCCGGACCGGGAAAAGGGGCTGGACAGATATTCCCGCATCCGGCGGAAAAGGCCTGCGATGCAATTTCTCTATGAATGAGCGAGTGCGCGGCAAATGGTTTTATTGCCCCCTGTTTTCGGCGAATGACGACGCGATTGCCAGCAGGGATTGGCAATAATTCCGGACAGCCATATACACAGGGAGTGCCACGCTGAAATGGCCAAATCAGCAAGACGCCGATTTATCGGACTGATCACGGTGAGCTACGGATTGCTCGCATTCGCCTGGATCATTCTGTCCGACAAGCTGTTGTTCGCGTTGGCAGGCAGTGCGGATATCGGCTGGCTTTCCGTCGCCAAGGGGCTGTTCTTTGTGCTGGCCACGGACTTCCTGCTGTTCTTCGCGCTGTGCTCGGTGCCGGCCGCGCACAGCGGCGGCGCCTCCGCCATCACCCAGGAAATGGGGCCGCGCCGTTTCCCGGTCTGGGCCTCCTATCTGTTTGCCCTGGCCATGAGCCTGGCCGTGCTGGCCGCCAGCAGCACGCTGGCCAGCCATTTCGGTGAACGCTCGCTGCTGCTGCTGTTCATGCTGCCCGTGCTGGTCAGTGCGCTGATCGGCGGCCTGGGGCCGGGCCTGCTGGCCACGGCCTTTGCGGCCTACAGCCTGGACCAGACGGACGGCGTCGCCGTGCGCGACTGGGCGCAATGGGGGGTGGTGGCCGTCAACGGCCTGGCCGTGAGCGTGCTGGCCGAGACGCTGCAGCGCTCGCTGCGCAAGGCCAACATGCAGCGGCAGCTGCTGGACTCGGTGATCTCCGGCACCTCGGATGCCGTCTTCGTGAAGGACCTGCGCGGGCGCTATCTGCTGGTCAACCGGGCCGCCGCCAGCCTGGTGGGCCGGCAGGCCGAAGACATCGTGGGCAAGGACGACTTCGCGCTCTTTCCCTTCGGCATCGCCAGCGCCATCCGCAGGAAGGACCAGGCGGTGCTGCGCCAGGAGGTGGCCACGCATGAGGAGCAGCTGACGGTGGAGCCGGGCAGGACGCTGGACCTCCTGGTCACCAAGGGCCCGGTGCGCAATACTGCAGGCCACATCGCAGGCCTGTTCGGCATCTCCCGGGACATCACCGAGCGCAAGCGCTTCGAGCGCGAGCTGGCCCAGGCCGCCGTGGTGTTCGACAGCAGCCACCAGGGCATCATGGTGGTCGATCCGGCGCGGCGCATCACGCGCGTCAACCCGGCCTTCACCCGCATCACCGGCTATGCGCCCGAGGAGGTGATCGGCCAGACGCCGCGCGTGCTGTCCTCGGGCCTGCACGGGCCGGAGTTCTACCGGCAGATCTGGGCCTGCATCGCGCGCGACGGCTTCTGGCACGGCGAGATCTGGAACCGCCGCAAATCGGGCGAGATCTTCGCCGAGATGCTGTCCATCTCCGCCGCGCAGGGTGCCGGCGGCGAGATCGAGCACTACATCGGCGTCTTCACCGACATCAGCCACATCAAGGCCCATGAGGCCGAGCTCGACCGCGTCACCCACTACGACCTGCTGACCGGACTGCCCAACCGCCGCCTGCTGGTCGAGCGGCTCAACCAGGCCATGCTGCGCACGGCGCGCGAGGGCCGCTCCCTGGCCGTGTGCTTTCTGGACCTGGACGGCTTCAAGGAAATCAACGACCTGCACGGCGTTGCAACCGGCGATGCGCTGCTGGTGGGCGTGGCCGAGCACCTCAAGAGCGTGCTGCGCTCCGAGGACACGCTGGCCCGGCTCGGTGGCGACGAGTTCGTGCTGCTGCTGTCGCAGATCGGCTCGGTCGAGCACTGCACCTCCATCCTCGACCGGGTGCTGGAGGCGGCCAGCCGCCCCGTGCCCGTGCAGGACCGGGTGCTGACCGTGACCGCCAGCGTGGGTGTCAGCCTCTACCCCGACGACCAGGCCGACCCCGACCTGCTGCTGCGCCATGCCGACCAGGCCATGTGCGTGGCCAAGCAGGCCGGGCGCAACCGCTACCAGCTGTTCGACCCGGAAAACGACCGCAAGGCCGATGCGCGCCGCCTGCAGCTGGGCTGGCTGCGCCGTGCGCTGGAGCAGGGCGAATTCCTGCTGCACTACCAGCCCAAGGTGGAGCTGGGTGGCGGCAGGCTGGTGGGCGCCGAGGCCCTGCTGCGCTGGCACGACCCGCGCCAGGGCCTGCGCTCGCCGGCCGAGTTCCTGCCCTTCATCGCGGGCAGCGACCTGGAGCGACCGCTGGGCGACTGGGTCATCGGCGAGGCCGTGGCCCAGGCGGCACGCTGGCTCGACCAGGGCCTGGACCTGTGCGTGAGCATCAACGTCAGCGCCAACCAGCTTCTGGATGGCGGCTTCCACGCCACCATGGCCCAGGTGCTGGCCCGGCATCCCGAACTGCCGCCGCACCTGATCGAGCTGGAAATCCTGGAAAGCGCCGCCATTGCCGACATGGAGCAGGCCATCCAGGTGATGGGCCAGTGCCGGCAGCTGGGCATACGCTTTGCGCTGGACGACTTCGGCACCGGCTACTCCTCGCTCACCTACCTGCGCAAGCTGCCCGTGCAGTCGCTGAAGATCGACCAGAGCTTTGTGCGCGACATGCTGGCCGACCCGGACGACCTGGGCATCGTCGAAGGCGTGATCCAGCTGGCCAGCACCTTCCAGCTCGAATCCGTGGCCGAAGGCGTGGAAACCCCCAGGCATGCGCGCCGCCTGCGCGAAATGGGCTGCCACGTGGCCCAGGGCTACGGCATCGCCCGGCCCATGCCCGCCGACCAGCTGCCCGCCTGGGCCGCGCGCTGGCAGGCAGGGGACAACTGGCTGGTGCATGGGCGGCACATGCCGTCCGAGGCCTGAGCCTCGCGCCACCGCGCCACCGCGCCACCGCGCCACCGCGCCACCGCGCCACCGCGCCACCGCGCCCGCGCAGGCTATGTCAGCTCGGCCGGTCGGGTCTCCTGCGCACTGCGGCTGGGCAGGATGATGGTGAAGATGGCGCCGCCTGCCGGGCCGTTGCCGGCCACGATGGTGCCGTCCATGGCGTCGATGATCTTGCGGCAGATGGCCAGCCCCAGGCCCGTGCCGCCCGAGCCGTCCTTGGTCTTGCTGGACTGCACGAAGGGCTGGAAGATCTTGTCCAGCTCCTGTGGCGGAATGCCCGGGCCCTGGTCGGAGAAGGCGATGCAGAT